>CAZKPI010000883.1:0-2104 GCA_964554555.1 uncultured bacterium | reverse complement strand
CTGCCGGTGGTGATCGCCGACGGGGAACGCGGCGAGGATTTCGTCGAGGTACCCATCCAGGGGAAGCACTTCACGACCTGCAAGATCGCCCGCGGCATCGCGGCATTGCCGCAGATGATCGTCGTCAGCCATTTCAAGGGACATGCGCTGGCCGGTTTCGGCGGGGCCCTCAAACAGCTGGCCATGGGGTGCGCGGCGCGCGGCGGCAAGCTGGCCCAGCACATCGACGCCAAGCCCTTCATCATCCCCTTCCTCTGCCGGCGCTGTGGGCAGTGCGCCCGCCAGTGCCCGGCCGCCGCCATCCGGGTTGGCGGCATGCTGGCGAAGATCAGCCATCGGCGATGCATCGGCTGTGCCGCCTGCCTGGCGGTCTGCCCCCACCACGCCATCCTGGTCAACCTCCTGCGGGTCAACCTCGCCGACACCTTCCGTGAGAAGCTGGCGGAATACGCTCTGGCCGCGCAGAAACAGACCCGGTGCTGGTATGTGACCTTCGCCTTCAACCTGACCGGCAACTGCGACTGCGTCGGCAGGCCCATGACGCCCGTCGCCCGCGATCTTGGGGTGCTGGCCAGCGCTGACCCCGTGGCCATCGATCAGGCCTGTCTCGACCTGTGCGATCAGCAGGAAGGCCGGCCGGTCTTCGGGGGCCGCCACCTGCTGGCCTATGCTGAATCGCTCGGTCTTGGCTCCCGCCGCTACGACCTGGTGCCGGCCTGATCCCGGCGGTTCACCGTCAGCGGCCGCCTGTCGGGAGGGAAAGACATGAAAACGGGTTCCCGGGTAACGGTCGTGATGGTTCTGCTCATCGGCTGTGCCCTGTTCTGGTGGGGCATCTTTCTGCCGAATTCGCGGGCCGCCTATGATGGACCGGTGACCCAGATCAGGAATGGCTGTTTTGCCGGTTGCCGGGTCCTGCTGGCGGCGGTCGAGATGTACGATCTTGACCATGCCGCCGCTCCGATGAAGGTCCTCGACATTCCCCGGCTGGCGGCGCAGGGCTATCTCAAGGCCGAGCCCCGCGGGTGCGATCCCGATTGCCGGTTCCGGGCGGATCTCCTCGCTTCACCGCCGCAGGTCTGGTGCGAGAAGCATGGCAATGACGACCATCCCACGGCCTTGACCCGCGACATCATCGCCCGGGAGACGAGCCTGTGGGGACGGTTCCGCACCCGTCTCACCCTCTTTCTGAACCACTTCCGGTGATGATGGCCGGCTGTCCGGCGGCCGCTGGCCGGTGACCCGGGGCCGCCGGCTGACCCCTCAGGGATGCCGGGCCACTTTGCGGACGGCGTTCCAGACGGCCTGCACCGACTGGAAGTCGGCCTCGGTGGCGGGGGCAAAGGTCGGCGGGGGCGGTCCGCCGCCAGGGGTGCCCAGGGCGGCCGGTCCGGTCGCGGTGCGCTTCAGCAGGGCGGTCAGGAAGGCCTCCCGCAGGTTGACCGGGCAGTCCTGCCGGCAGACCAGCACGTCGGAAGGAACCGGGTCGGTCCGGCCCAGGACCAGAATCTGTTCCTTCACCCGCGGGTCGGTCGATCCGGTGACGGTCGCCTCGAGGCAGACGCCGGCATCGAGCTTTCCGGCCAGGACCGCCTGCAGAACGGCGTCATGCTTTTTGAGGAAATACACCTTTTTGCAGGCCTTGTGCGGGTCGATCTTGACCCGCTGAAGGAGATACAGGGGATACAGGTAGCCGCTGGCCGACTCGGGATCGACGAACCCGACCGTCCGGCCGCGGATGTCGTCGAGACCCTGGACCGGTCCGTCTTTGCGGGCGATGAACACGCCGCGGTAGGAGGCCTCCCCCAGATGGCGGGCCATGGCGAGCGGCATCAGGCTGGCTTTCTCGCGGCCGATGACGTAGGCCATGGGGCCCACCCAGGCGAAATCGATGTTCCCCCGCTCGAGCGCGGACAGGACGCTGGCGTAGTCCTTCCCTGTCACCAGGCGGACCTCGGGAACCCCCATTTCCTTCTTGAGGAAGGCGAACAGGGGGGCGACCTGGCGCATCATCTCCTTGAGACTGAGGTAGGGGGTGCGCCCGATCATGACGGTTTTCCTGGCGAGATCGACCGGCGGCCGGGGCTCGACGGGGACCGGGGCG
>CAZKPI010000882.1:0-2112 GCA_964554555.1 uncultured bacterium | reverse complement strand
GCCGGCGATCTCGACGACGCGGTCGCGGGAGCGGGCGTGCCTGGTGGCGGTGAGGACGACGGCCGCGGCACCATCGGAGACGAGCGAGCAGTCGTGGAGGCGCAGGGGCGGGGCGATCATCATGTTGGAACCCTTGCCGGTTTCGGGGAGCGCCAGGATGGCCTCGGCGGTGGCGGGGCCGTTCTGGACGTGGGCGAGGGGGTTGGCGGCGGCGTTGCGGTAGCAGAGGGCGGCCACGTGCGCCAGCTGGGTCCGCAGTTCACCCTCGGTGAGGCGGTAATGTTCCGCATAGGCCTTGGCCAGCTCGGCGAACAGGCCGGGGAAGGTGGCGCCCTTCGCGCCTTCCTCGGGGTAGTAGGAACAGGTGGCCAGGGTGGCGGTCATGGCGGGGGTGTCGAGGAGGTTCATCTTCTCGACGCCGATGACGAGCACGTTTCGGAAGCGGCCGGCCTCAATGGCGTAGACCGCGTCGTAGATGGCGACCGATGACGAGGCGCAGGCGCACTCGGTGCGGGTCATGGGCTTGAAGCGCAGGGAAGGGTCGATGCCGACGGCGATGGGGGCGACGTGTTCCTGGTTGACGAAGCGGGAGGGGGAACAGGAGCCGATCCAGACGGCGTCGATGTCCTTCGCCTCCAGGCCGGAATCCTTGATGGCCCCCTGGCCGGCCTCGATGATGAGATCGTAGAAAGACTTCTGGTCGATCTTCCGCTTGAAGGAGATCATGTCCTTGATCTCGACCAGGGACCCGAATTTCGTGTTGTAGGCGCCGATGATGCTGACTTTGCTCACGGTGGTTCCTCCTTGCTGGTTACTTGGCCAGGCCGTTGGAGATCAGGCCGCCGGTGATCTCGAGGCAGGTGGCGTCGATGGCTTCGTTCTGGGCGGCGTAGGCGATGAGGTCGGCGATCTCGGCGGGCTCGATCAGGCGGCCGATGTGGACGCCCTTCAGGATGTTGGCCAGGGCCTCCTGGTTCATGCCCTTCACCATCGGGGTGCCGACGTAGCCGGGGGCGATGGCCACACACCGGATGTTCTGGATGCCCCGCATCTGGAACTCGCCGACGATGATCTTCGGCCACAGGGCGATGGCGGCCTTGGTGGACGAGTAGTTGAGCTGGCCGGTCTGGCCGGCCTTGTTGACCGAGGAGATCGGCACCAGCAGGCCCTGGTAGCCGTTGTTCGCCATGCGGATGGCGGCCTCGCGGATGGTGATGAAACTGCCGACGAGGTTGACATCGACGACCGCCTTGAACTGATCGGTGGTCATCGCGCGCTTGACCTTCCCGGTCTCCTTGTCGAGGTTGATCATCAGGCCGTCCTTGATGATGCCGGCGCTGGCCACACAGATGTTGAGCTGGCCGAACTTCTCGATGGCCAGATCCATCAGGGTGGCGACGTCGTCGTCGCTGGTGACGTTACAGCGGGCAAAGGCGGCCTGGCCGCCGGCGGCGGTGATCTCCCCGGCCACGCGCTCGAGGTTCTTCGTGTCCATGTCGCCGAGGACGACCCGGACGCCCTTGCTGGCCAACGACCGCGCCACGGCCTCGCCGATGCCGCTCGCCCCTCCGGTGATGACGGCGACCGCATTCTTCAGTTCCATGTGGTACCTCGCTTGTTTCTTCGTGATCCGGGGGGAGGGGGAAGCTCCCGCCGGGAGGGCAACTGCCGTTTTTGCGGCAAGGCCGAGGGGGATTCACCCCATTTTCGACCTGCATCCATGGATCTGGATGCCAGATCATGATGCCACAGATCCGCCAAAAAAGCCAGAAAAATTTTTGCGTTGCACAACTTTTTCCCGCCGCCGTGTTTTCGCGACGAACCCATCATTGAAAGATGTTTGCCGGCTTCGTCAGGAATTTGCCAGGCGGATGGCTTGCGCATTGCACAAGAACCGAACGCGGTCGGGGGGAACCGCGGCTTGACCGTCCGGGGCGGTTTGGGTACAAAGAGAGGACGTCCACCCCCGGGAGAAAACCATGTCAACCCCTGCTCAAACCTTCCGCTGGCTGTGCCTGTTCCTGGTCCTGTTCCTGGGCGCCGCCCCCCTGCCCGGACAGGCCCAGGACGGCGGGTATTCGTTCCCCGACGAGGGATATTCCTCGGGGGAGA
>CAZKPI010000881.1:1633-2113 GCA_964554555.1 uncultured bacterium | reverse complement strand
TGGCCTTCCTCGCGCAGGATCTCGAGGAACTGGTGCAGGATCTCGGGGTCGAGCTGGGTGCCGGCGACCTTCTTCATCTCGCGGACGACGTGGTCGAGGGGGAAGGCCTTGCGGTAGGGGCGGTCGGCGATCATCGAGTCGAACATGTCGGCGACGGCCAGGATGCGGGCGCCGATCGGGATGTCGCGGCCCTTCAGGCCCATGGGGTAGCCGCTGCCGTCGAAACACTCGTGGTGATACAGGGTGAGCGGGGCGATCTCGCGCAGAAGGTCGACCTGCTCCATGATGTTGGCCCCGTATTTCGGGTGCTTGCGCATCTCGGCCATTTCCTCGGCGGTCAGCTTGCCGGGCTTGCCGAGAATGAAATCCTTGACCCCGATTTTGCCGATGTCGTGCAGAAGGCCGGCGTAGCGGATCGTCTCGACCTCGTCCTCGGGCAGGTTGAGGCGGCGGGCGATCTTGACGGCGTATTCCATGACC
>CAZKPI010000881.1:0-1621 GCA_964554555.1 uncultured bacterium | reverse complement strand
GGATAGGAATCCTTGGCCTCGATGGCGGCGGCGAGGGCCATCACCATCGACAGGTACTGCTCCTTCATCTTCGCGTAGAGCTGGGCGTTCTCGATGGCGATGGAGGCCTGCGAGGCGAAGGTGGCCAGCAGGTCGATCTCGTTCTGGGCGAAGTCGCGGGGCTTGCTGGTGTAGACGGTGATCACCCCGATGGGGTTGCCGCGCTGGAGGATCGGCACCGCCAGCAGGCCGGCGAGCCGCTCGCGCTTCACCAGGGACAGGAACTTGGTGCGGGGGTCCTTGCGGGCATCGATCACCGAGATGGGCAGTCGCTTGGAGATGACACTGCCGAGGATGCCTTCCCCCACCCGGATCGGGGTGGCAGTCAGGAAGGATTTCGACAGGCCGCGGGCCGCCCGCACCTCGAGGATCTGGCCGGTGGGGTCGAGCAGGCGCAGTTCGCACCGCAGGGCGTGCATCATCTCCATCGAGAAATTGACGATCGAGTCGAGGACCTCGTCGAGGACCAGGGTCGAGGTCAGCGACTGGGAGATCTCGAACAGCACCGAGATCTCATCGACCCGGCGTTCGAGGAACAGGCGGGTCTTGACGTTCTCGACCGCGGTGGCCAGCAGATTCGACAGGGTGGTGAAGGTGCGCAGGTGCTCGCGCGTGAAGGCGTTCTGCCGCGAGGCCGACAGGTTGATCAGGCCGATGTTGCGGCCCTGCACGGTCAGCGGCACGGTGAGGAAGGAATGGATGCGGGCGCGCAGGACCTTCCCGAGCGGCATTGGTTCCTGACTGCTCAGGAACAACTGCTGGACTTTGACCACGCGGGCCGGCTTGCCGCGCACCTTGTCGCCGATCTCCTGCAGGTGGTCGGTCAGGTTGTTCAGGCTGGCGGGCGAGAGCGGGCGGTTGGAGACGAAGTAGCGGGTCTCCTCGTCGTTCTGGAACAGCAGGACCACGCCCAGTTCGTGCGGGATGATCTGGGCCAGGTATTCGAACGACAGGCCGATCAGCCCCTCGAGGGTCTGCACCGCCGAGAACCGCTTGGCCAGCGTGTTGAGCTTCTCCATCTCGCGGATCCGCTCCTCGCGTTCGCGCACCAGCTTGAAGTGCTCGATCGCCATGGCCGCCAGGTTGGCGTGGACGGTGGCGTCCTCCAGGTCGTTGACGCAGAAGGTTTCCTTCCGGCGCAGGTTGGCGACCACCAGCAGGCCCACCATCTGGGTGACGGTCATCAGGGGAAGGACGATCGCCGAGTGGAAGGGGACGTCGGTGAACAGCGGGTCGTTCAGTTCGCGGGTGAACATCAGCCGCTGGCGGCTGGTGAAGGCGTTGCGCAGGAGCAATGCCTCCCCGGAAAGTCGTTCCTCCGGCTCGTCCTCGACCGAGGGGGGGCAGGGGGAGAACCCATACTCGCTGGGCGATGCCCAGCTGGTGCGCCGCTCGGGACAGCGGATGCGGGCCGGCCGCCGGCGGGGTTTGCCGGCCGCCGCCGACAGGGTCATCTCGAAGGTGTCGGGCTGGAGGAGCATGACGTAGGCCTCGTCGGCGCCGATCCCTTCCCGGACGGAGCCGGCGATCCGCCGCAGGAGATCGGACAGTTCCATGCCGGACGACAGGGCCATCGAGAGGT
>CAZKPI010000880.1:0-2119 GCA_964554555.1 uncultured bacterium | reverse complement strand
AAGATCAGCAAGCTGTCGCTGTTCATGCTCGACCACGACGCCAAGATCACCACCACCCGCACCCGCGAAGACGTGCCCAAGGTCGTCGAGCAGGTCGACAAGACCGCCTATGCGATGATCAACGAGAAGGAGTTCGCCCCCAAGAAGAACAAGTACTGCAAGAGCTGTGACCACCTGCACGACTGCCCCCTGAAGGAGGAAATCCTGCAGGACCAGTCTCTGATTTCGATGAAGAAGTTCTAAGGGGTGAACTCGACCTCGAAGGCGAGGGAGTTGGTCTTCACCCCGTTGATCACCATCCAGAGGAGCATCTGCTGACGGCCGAGGGGGGCGTCGGCGATGTCGGCGGTGGGGAACGGGATCTCAACGCTGAAGTACCCCTGCTTCTGATCGGTGCCGATGCCGAGGGGAACGGCGATGGGCGTTTCGAAGCGGGCGAAGAAAGCGGCGGTTTCGGAGGCGGTGGCGGTGCCGGAAGCGGTGCTGGTGTCCGAGGCCGTGGCCGTGCTGGTGGCGGTGGTGGTGCTGGTCGCCGTGACCGTGGTCGAGGCGGTTCCGGAGCCGATGACCCCGGTGGGGGAAGCCAGGACATCTGACAGGGAACGGACGAAGGCGACGTAGGCGGTTCCGGTGGTCACCGCGCGGGGGCTGGCCCATTCACAGGACAGGCGGAGGATGCCGCCGTTCCTCCGGGACAGGGTGGTGGTGCCGGCCTGCAGGTTGGCCAGGGTGGGCCCGACCGAGCTGGGCGGAGCCTCGGGATACACCACCTCGCCGCTCTCGTCGCAGGCGACGGTGGCAAGCACCACCGCCAGCATGAGCATCACAAACCGCCACGAACGCACGACCGACCTCGGTGCACAAAGATGGGGAACCGACGGGGCCAGTATACCGGAATCCCGGTATTTTGCAAGCAGGGCACCGGTGCACGTGGACGGAACACCGGGCGGGGCCTTTTCCCGGGATGGACAGCCCGCCCAGGCGACGGTGGGCCTGGGCGGGCTGATGAGGGGCGGGCGGCAGACACCCCGCCCCCCGGGCCGTCACAGCACGGTCAGCAGTTCCTGGTATTTGGCCATGGGCCAGAACTCGGCGGCCACATGCCTTTCGGCGGTATCGACGACAGTCCGCAGGGCCCCGAGGGCGGCCTCGCCGCGGTCGGCGAGGAGGTGGGCCCGCCGGTGGGGATCCTTTTCCGCCTGGGCGTCGTTCAGGACCTGTTCGAGATCGGCTGTCCGCTCCTTGATGCCGGCGAACAGGTTCTCGAACCTGGCGGCCTCATCCCGCAGGAGGGTTCCCTCGAGGCCGGCCTGCTTCATGGCGGCGGCGGCGGCGGCGGTGCTGGCGATCTGGCGGGTCAGGGCGGGCAGGAAGAGGGTGCGGGCCATGTCGAGGGCGGTCTTGTATTCGATCTCCTTGGTCTTGAGGTAGGTCTCGAGCTTGATTTCGACCTTGGCCCGCAGTTCGCGTTCCGTGAGGGTGCGCGACTTCTCCATCAATTCGATGACGTCTTTCTCGAGGTAGGCCGGCAGGGCGGCGGGGGTGTTGCGGGCGTTGGGCAGGCCCCGCCGTTCCGCCTCCCGGTGCCATTCCTCGCTGTACCCGTTGCCGTCGAACCGCACCCGCCGGGTCTCCTTGAACACATCCTTGAGGACGGTGATGGCGCGTTCCTTGACGTCCTCGATCGCCCCGCGCTCGGCCATCCGGCTCTCGATGATGTACAGGCCGTAGGCCACCAGGAGGTTGAGGGTGGTCACCGCTTCGGAGGGGTTCTGGGAGGAGCCCACCGCGCGGAACTCGAACTTGTTCCCGGTGAAGGCGATGGGGGAGGTCCGGTTCCGGTCGGAGGTGTCCTTGGAGATGCGGGGCAGGTTGCGGACCCCCATGTTGATGTGGTTCATCGACTGCTCGTTGACCTTCCCCATGCCGGCGATTTCGTCGACGAGCGTGCTCAGATACTCGCCCAGGAAGATCGACATGATGGCGGGGGGCGCTTCGTTGGCGCCGAGCCGGTGGTCGTTGCCGGCATCGGCCACGCCGGCGCGCAGGAGGCCGCCGAACTTGTCGACGCCGAGCATCAGGGCGCCGAGGGTCAGCAGAAAATTGACGTTCTTCAGCG
>CAZKPI010000879.1:0-2124 GCA_964554555.1 uncultured bacterium | reverse complement strand
GGGAGGATCATCCTGGCGTTGTCCCAGCTGGAGGCGAACCAGTCCTTCGACTCGTCGTCGGCGGTCGAGGTCAAGGCGCCCAGGACCACCGTCACGGCCACGAAGGGGACCAGCGGGTCCGCGGGCGCGGCCAGATACCCGACCACCCCGGCCGCGGCCGTCACCCCCACCCGCCACCAGGCCATCTTCACGATGGTGCCGAGGATGACCAGCAGGCCCAGGGCGAACCCGGCGGTCACCGCCCATTTGGCGCTCCAGATGGCCTTCCAGGGGCTGTCCGGGATCGTCCGCTGGGTGATGTCGGCCAGCGGCACGGTCTGTACGGTGCCCGGGGCCCACTCCCGGCCTTTCGCCCCGGCGATCCTGATCTTGATCTCGGCGAACCCTTCGATCTCCTCCTGGACGTTGCCGCTGATCACCGACCCGTCGCGGAGGGTCAGCTCGACGCTCTGCGGCTTGCCCCAGTTGGCGAAGACAAGGACCCCGATCATCGCCCCGAAGAAGAGGACGTTGTGCCACAGCGGGCGCACGTTCTCGGGCTCGGGCAGTTGGGCGGCGGCCTGGGCCTTGGCCTGTTCCTCCTCCCGGAAGAGGAGGTGCATCAGCAGGCCGATCACGATGCTGAACACCACGGCGCCGACGGCCCGGGCGATGCCGAGGTCCATTCCCAGGATGCGGGCGCTCATGACGATGGCCAGCACGTTGATGGCCGGGCCGGAATACAGGAAGGCGCACGCCGGGCCGAGGCCGGCTCCCATCCGGTAGATGCCGTTGAACAGGGGCAGAACGGTGCAGGAGCAGACGGCCAGGATCGACCCCGACACCGAGGCCACCCCGTAGGCCAGCGCCTTGTTGGCGTTGGGCCCGAGATACTTCATGACGGACGCCTGGCTGATGAAGATGGTGATCGCCCCGGCGATGAAGAAGGCGGGCACCAGGCAGAGCAGGACGTGCTCGCGGGCATACCACTTCACGAGATGCAGGGCTTCCATGACGGCGTTGTCGAACCGGGGGTTCCCGACCGGCAGGAAGTAACAGCCGAGAAACACGGCGATCATCGCCAGCAACGTCTTCCACTCATCTTTCCAGTTCATGATCCATTCCTCGATTGAGCTACCAAACGCCCCGGCAAGGCGTTTTGGGGAAAACCGACCCGCGCGGCGTGGCGAGGGGCGGAGAGCCATCCCCGCACATTGGCCGCCGGGGCGAGGCCCCTGGGTTCGACGGACTCAGGAGCGCAGGAAATAGACACCCACCCCGAGAATGAGCACGCCGGCGATCTTTTTGCTGACGGCGACCGCCCGGGTCATTCCCTTGGAATCGGCCAGGGCCTGCACCGTCCCCACCGAGATTCCCGCGACCAGGATCAGCACCGAGTGTCCCAGGCCATAGAGGAAGAGCAGGGTCCCGGCCTTGGGGATGCCGATCTCCGGTACCAGGCTGGCCAACAGCATCAACACCGGGCCCGAGCAGGGCATCGAAACGAGCCCGAACATGAACCCCAGCACGGTCACGCCGAGGATCCCGCCCCATTTTCCCGTCGGTATGCTCGCCACCGCCGGGATCTGGAACTCGAGCAGGAGGTGCAGGCCGAGCAGGAAGCAGACCGCCGCGATGACGTACTTCCAGTGGGGCCCGCTCAGGTAGGGGGCGAAGGCCGCCGAGACCGAGAACAGCACGGCCAGCTCGAGCGCGAAGCCGACCACGAAGAAGATGCTGAAACCCGCCGCCCTCTTCCAGGACCCTTCCCCCTGGGCATACCCGCCGACGACCCCGATGATGAGCGGCACGGTCGCCAGGACACAGGGATTGAGGGCCGTCAACACCCCTCCGCCGAAAGCCGCGGCGGGAGCCAGCCACGAGGAACTCGCGATGACATCGGCCAACTGCGATTCGATCGCGGCCAGATCCATGGTCAGTCCTTCTTCAGGGTGACACCCATGCTCTCGAACTGCTTCTGGATGTCCTCCATGGGGAAGAACCCCTCGTGCCGGAAGACCTCTTTCCCCTGGGCGTCGAAAAAGATCTGGGTGGGGATCGTCCGGATGCCATACTGCGGCCCCATTCCCGGGTTCTCCCACACGTCGATGAAGACGACCTCGGCACGGCCCTCGTAGAGTTTCT
>CAZKPI010000878.1:0-2132 GCA_964554555.1 uncultured bacterium | reverse complement strand
CCCACCGCGGCGCCCTGCCGATCCAAAAGCCGGGGCCGGCCCGGCGGGGGACCCCGTCGGGACGGTTCATCGTCCGGCGCCGGCGGGCAACGGATATTCCCTGCCGAACACCTTCCCCGCTTCCGCGGCGAACACCTTTTGCTGTCCGGCATCCAGGAGCCGGTCGGCGGCGGCCTGAAGGAACCCAAGGAACCGGAGGTTCTCGGCCAGCACGTCGGTCGGGTACCCCGAATACTCGTAGCACCCCCACCCGCGGCGGGAGGGTTTCCGCTGGAGACGCGGCAGTTCCGTGCCGAAATACCGCAGGATCTGGGCCCGGGCGGCCGCCACGACCAGGCGGTCGGTCACCGCCGCGCCAAGGGCGAGCTTCAGCTTCCAGATGAAGGAACGGCAGGGATTGAGGGCGTTGTGCCCCTCGCCGAGGATGTCCCGTTCCAGCTTTGTCCCCTTGGTGGCGGCTTCCAGGTATTCGGCGAGGGTCCTTTCCTGGCTGAAGTACCGCTTGAAATCCTTGGGGACCCCTGAAATCAGGTTGTGGACCGAGATGGCCATGTTGTGGCCGCAGGAGACGGCGGTGTAATCGGCGAAGAATTCGTTGAGCGCGAGCAGGTTCTGCACCGCGCAGAAGATCTGCAGGCGGGTCCAGCGGGTTTTGGGATTGGTGCGATGCAGGACGTCATCCACCAGCTGGTAGAAGACGTGGTGGCCGAACTCATGGACGATGGTGTCAAGGTCGCGGTGCAGGTCGTCGGCTTTCCGCACCGGTACCCACAGGGTGGCAATGGGGAAGCTGTAAGCCGCGTCCTCGAAGACCAGGTAGTCTTTCAACTGGTCGGCGAGCGGCCTGGCCAGGCCTCCGGTGAGCCGGGCCCCTTTCGCCTTCACCAGTCCTTCAACTTCGGTGAGGTCGTCCCCCCTGAGCTTCTGGGGCGAGCCCAGGTATTCCTTTTTCAGGGTGACCGGCCGCAGGAAGAACCATTCATCAGCGAGACGATCGCTGGCCTGGGCCATCTCGTAGCCGCTCATGGCGGCGAAGAGCAGGGAGTTGTCCTCAACGTAGGCGGCCACCGTTGTCGCGTCGGGGACCCGGCCGGCCGCGATCCAGACGTCGCGGGCAGGGAAATGGGTGTCGGTGAACAGCATGATCCGTACCGGCCGCTTCATCGGGATGTCCCATCCCGCCACCTTCCGGACGGCGTCGTTGAGATGGCCGACCAGCTTTTTCAGCGAACGCTGGTCTTCATTCGACATGGCGCGACTGCCCATGACCGCCACCCGGTAGGCAGGAGCGACCACGGGTTCCTGGCCGTTGGACAGGCGACCCTGTCCGCGGGCGGGAACGAGCGGCAGGAGCAGGGTGACGGCCAACAGCAGGGCAGACGCCCGGACAGACCACGGGAACCGGGGCGAGAGGGTGCAGTGACGGTTCATGCGGCGATGATTCCCCATTCTTGAGAATGACAAAACACAGATCGTTTCTATTGTACTCATCAGGAGAATTCCCGCCAGCCCCCCCCGGAAATATTGCCCTCTCCGGACCTCCCTCTGCCCTGACTGGGGTACCTCCTGTTCCCCCGAAGGGCCGGTTTCGGCTGAGTTCCCGACGCCCGGTGCAGGAGCAGATCGTGGGAATGCCTTTCCGGTCCCCACTGGAGGGTTGACCAGGCCTTCGATCGATGAGGGGGGCGGAAACGCCGCCGCCATGGCCCACTCTCGTCCAGCCGCGTTGCGCCGCCGCGATCCCTTCCCCGGCCGGTGCCGCCAACATCATGGAAGACCGGAGGCCCGGCCCCTTGCCAGATGTGACACCGGCGGATACCATACGGGATCGGCCGGCCCCGCCGCCGCGGGGGCCCGGCCTCGATCATCGGGAGGGAATGGACGCATGCGACAGTTCGCTCTGATCCTGTTCGTGGCGGGCCTTGCCGTGGCAATTCCGGGCGCCGCCGTCTCTGCCGAGGGGTCGGCCTCCTGCACACCCCTCATCCAATCAGGGTCAGGCCAGGAGAAGACCGCCTCCCCCGCCGCGCCGGCCGGGGAACGTCCCCCCGCGGCCCCGGGCGCGGTGGTGTCACCGGAGGCCGCCTTCCAGGCCCTTCGCCAGAAGGACTACCGGACCGCCCGCCCCGCCC
>CAZKPI010000877.1:0-2133 GCA_964554555.1 uncultured bacterium | reverse complement strand
AGGGCTTCCAGGATAGGATTTACACCTCCAATCTGTTGATCATGCCAAGCACACGAGCGCCCCGGCGATCTGCGCCGGGGCGCTCAGGGGTCAGCCCGATTCAGCACGAGGAGTTCCGGAACTCATCGGAACTCATCCGGAACTCCATTACCCTTTTCCGGTGAAGCCGGAACGAGGGGCTCGCGAACCCGGACCCGGCGGGCAGTGGGGGCGGCGGCAGGGTCTCGGCGGGGAAGGTCAGGCATGGGGGGCTTCGTGCCAGGGGTCAGGAATCTTCCCCTTTGCCGCCGCCGCCGTCGCCCCGGGAGCCGGGGCCGTCGGTGCCGGTGGCCTGACGGCCACGGTCCCCGGCGCCGTCCCAGACCCTGCCGAACAGGCGCCGGAAGGAAGCCTTGAGCCGGCTGAACAAGGAGAGGGCATGACTTTCTTCTGTCTGCAGGAGCGGGTGGTCGGGCTCGACCTGCCGCACGAGGTCGAGGAACCGCTTGGCCACGACCGGTTTCTGCTGGAGGGTGTAATAGCGGCTGGCCACCTGACAGACCGCCACCAGCTCGGAGACATGGAACACCTTGCGCCCGGGGAAGATGCGCGGCAGAATGAACCCGCCGCCCACCACGCCCGGCACCTCCTGGTCGCGGCCTGCCCGCATCAGGGCCAAGGCCCAGTCGCACCGGGCGAATAGGTAATCGGGGTTGGCGCGATAGTTCTCTTCGGCCAGCCGGTGGGCCTCATCGGCGTTCCCTTCGGCCCGGGCCAATTGCACCAGGAAATGCACCAGGACGGGGTTGCCGGGATACTCCGCCAGCCACTCCCCGAGGATCCGGCGGGCCTCGGCCGGGTCGGTTTCGAGCAGGTCACGGATCTCGGGATGCTCGACCAGGGGCGGGGGATTGCGGTCGACGAGGCCAGGAATCGGCGGCCCGAAGCGGATCTCGTATTTTTCCAGCACCAGGGAATCCGGGGCCGGTTCTTCGCCGTCGAAGGCTTCGAGCAGGTATTCGCGCTCTTCCTCGGCCTCGAGGGCCTTGCTTTCGAGCATGGCCTCGAGGTCGTCGGGGTCGTCATCCCAAGACCCCTCGACGTATTCGCCACCTTCCGCGGCATTCGCCTCGGCATCGCCCGCCCGGACGAATTCCCGGATGAACTTCAGGTAGGCCGTGGGCACGGCGGGGTCGTGATGGTCGGCCACCGACAACAGGAGACGCTTGATACAGCGCACCAGGAGTTCCCGCGAGCGTTCCGACCGCTTGTCGTTGGGAAAGGCCTCGCGGAGACTGTCGAACAGGAGGCGGCCGGGCTGGGTCGCCGGCGGGGACGGGGGCGCGGCCCCCTGGAACAGTTCATCGGCCGGGGCCAGGTCGGCCAGCCATCGCTCGAGGACCTGCCGGACATCGCGGTCGGTCAGGCATCCCGTCTGCTGGTCAACCTGGCCGATCACCATTTCCAGGCCGCCGAGAAGGTCTTCCATGCCCTGATGGGCATACGCAAACCCCTGCAGGCGCTCGCGCAACCAGCCCCAGCGGCGGGCGTCGTCCCGGGCGGCCTGGAACTCGCGGCCCTGTCCGAGGTGAGAACACCCCTCCGGGCAGGCAAACCCGCGGGCCCGCTCCTGACCACAGCAGGTGGTGCAGATGAGATCACCGCGACCCGGGCAATTGCGCTTCCCTTTTCGCGTTCCACAGACCAGGCAGATCGTTCCCGCCATTGTTGTCGTTCCTCCCTCCCAGGCCAGCGGCCCGTCCTTGTATAAACCATGGATTCCTGACATGTCCAGTCCCCGGAGCAAGGAACCCGGCATCCGGGCACCAGGGCATTCCGGCCAGACGAGCCGGCCGGGGCCGCAGAGGGCCAGACAGCCGCCTGCCGCCCGCTGAAAGGCGGCTCAGAGGAGGCCGCGCGAGCGGAGCCAGTCAGCCGTGGTGCGGGTGGTGGTGTATTCGCCGCGCCAGCCGGTGATTTCGAGGTGCCCGGCGTCCAGGGCGCGCTGGACGGCGGTGTAGGGAAGGCCGAGCGCGCGCAGGTCGGCCAGCTTGAGGAGGCGGTTGGGCTGACACAGGTCGAGAACCTGGCGGGACGCCGCCGGGGCCAGGTGCGGGCGGGGCCGGGCGGCCGCGGGGCGGACAGCCGGGCGGG
>CAZKPI010000876.1:1921-2133 GCA_964554555.1 uncultured bacterium | reverse complement strand
CCGCCGGTCATGGCCGCCCCGGCCCCGGCCGCGGCGGCGGCCGCGGCGGTCATGCCCTCGCGGTCGTCGGGATGGGCCAGGCTGGCCAGGGAGCGGGTTTTGAGCTCCTCGAAAGAGTATCCCGTGAACTCCTGGAACGCCTCGTTGGCCTCGAGGATCGCCCCCAGCGGGTCGAGCCGCAGGATGCCGACCCCGGCGTTGGCGAAGACGGT
>CAZKPI010000876.1:0-1901 GCA_964554555.1 uncultured bacterium | reverse complement strand
GTTCGAGACTCCGGATCTGCCCGATCTCGGCGGTGTGCTGGCGCCGCGCCGCCACCAGGGCGGCGATCAGGGCCGCGAAGGCCAGCAGAAGGCCGAGATCGGCAGTGGTCATGCGGCCGGCCCCGCTCCGTGGTCATCGGCGAACGCCTCGGCGATCCGCTTGAACTCAGGATGGATCGACAGGAACCCCTCAACCAGGTCGGGGTCGAAATGCGTGCCCGCCCCCTCCCGGATCCGCTCCACGGCCTGTTCGTGGGTCAGCGGTTCCTTGTACACACGGCGGCTGATCAGGGCATCGTAAACGTCGGCCACCGCCATCAGCCGGCCGGCGATCGGGATCGCCTCCCCTTTCAGGCCGCGCGGATAGCCGGTGCCGTCCCACTTCTCCTGGTGGGTCTGGGCGATCTCGCGCGCGTAGCGCAGGAAGGAGTTGGCGTGGTCGACGCCCATCATCCGCTCGGCCTTCTCGATGGCCCGGGCCCCCAGGTCGGCGTGCTGTTTCATCAGCTCGAACTCCTCCCGGGTGAGCCGCCCGGGCTTGAGCAGGATGTGGTCGGGGATGCCGACCTTGCCGATGTCGTGCAGGGCGGCCGACTTGCAGATCAGTTCAATGGCGGACGGCGTGAGCGCGGGGGCATACCGGGGATGGAGCGCCATGCGCTCGGCCAGGGCCCGCATGTAGCGGCCGGTGCGGACGATGTGCAGACCGGTGTCCAGATCGCGGGTCTCGGCCAGCGCCGCCAGGCTCTGGATGGTCACCTCCTGCGTCTGGGCCAGTTCGGCGGTGCGCTCGCGCACTTTCTGCTCGAGCTGGTCGGCGTGCCGCTCGATCTCTTCCCGGGCCAGTTTCAGCTCGACGTGGGTCCGCACCCGCGCCAGCAGGATCTCGGGGATGACCGGCTTGGTCACGTAGTCGACCGCACCCACCGCGAACCCGCTCGTCTCGTCGAACACCTGGTCGCGGGCCGACAGGAAGATGACGGGCACCCGCGCCGTCGCCGGATCGGCCTTCAGCCGGCGGCAGACCTCGTAGCCGTCGAGATCGGGCATCATGACGTCGAGCACGATCAGATCGGGACGTTCGGGCCCATGCGCGAGACGCAGGGCCTTTTCGCCGCCGGTGGCGATCTTCAGCCGGAACTCGGGGCCGAGGATCCCCCGCAGGACGTCGAGGATTTCGGGGGCGTCATCGACCAGCAACAGGAGGGGTTTGGCAGGAGCGTCGGCCATGGCAGGCATCCTTTCCGCAGACTGGCCCTGTGAGGATAGCGCCCCCGGACCCTTCCCGGCAAGTACAGCGGAAGGTGGGAAAGACCGGCAGGGACCGCCGGTGGATCCGGATGGGCCCGGATCCCCGCCGATTTCACGGGTGAAGGTCGGGGGCGCCCTTATCTGTCTTCAGGGAAGCGCAGGTCATACTGCACCTTGAACCCGGGCCCGACGCGGAAAGCCAGCCACCGGTCGTCGATGGGCGCCACCAGGAAGGCCCCGTCCCGGCACTTGGTGCCCAGGGGGCCGGCCCCGCCCAGCGGGGCCCGGAAATCCACCGCCAGCACCCCTTCGGCCAGCGCGGCGGCCGGCGCGCCGGCCACGAGACGGGCCTGCAGACGGGCCTCGACCGCCACCTCGCCCCCGTCGGCCCCGTGCAGGGTCACCAGCGGCACCTCTCCCGGCGGGCCATAGGAGGTGTCGATCACCCACTGTTCGAACCCGGCGTCCGCGGTGCGCCGCACCACCGGCACCTGCCCGCTCGGCGTGTGGCCGACCACCACCCGCCGGAGGCCGGCCCGCCTCAGCCAGTCGACCACCGGGGCCGGCGGCAGATCGACCTTCCCCTCGGCGTCGAGGGTGCGGCCGTAGACCACGCTGAACGGGTTGTACGAGGCGGTTCCCCACCTCTC
>CAZKPI010000875.1:699-2134 GCA_964554555.1 uncultured bacterium | reverse complement strand
CGCAGGAGGTTCATGGTCCCGGGGTCCATGTTCTGCTGATATCCGAATTGGCTTTCCCCGACCGGGTTCATGGTCTGGCCCACCAGGCCATCCCAGTTCCGGCCCTGCTGGTAGGCGCCGAGAGACCCGAACAGCTTGTCGATGGTCGGAACCTCCTCGATGGTCATGGTGCCGGGGGTGAACGACTTCGCCGGCCCGGCCTGCAGGGCCTTGTCGTAGCTGGCCTGGGCGGAATTCATCTGGTCGCGGGCGGCGTCGATCTGCGCCTGGAGAGATTCCCTGGCGGCCTTGTTCGGGTCGGCCTGGACAGCGGCAGGTTGGTTGAGCTTGACAATTCTGTTCTGCCTGTCATACCCGTAGATCGATCCATCCTGGGCAATTTGGAAATTGTCGATGGGCCCGGCACTCATCCCATACCCAACGCCCATCTGCTGCTGCTGTCCAGGCTTTCCCAGGTTCTGTGTGGCCTGCTGGGTCGGCATCGGCTGGGAGTTCAGGGCGGCGAGCTGGGACTGGAGGTTGTTGTAGGCGCTCGTCGCAGAGTCGAGTGATGCCTTGGCGTTGTTGATCCCGGTCCTGTCCTCGGTCCAGGTTCCCGGGGTGAACCCCCAGTTGCTTTTCTTCGCCGGCTGGGCGGTCTGCTGGGATTGCTGCTGCGGCTGGCCGGAGTTCCCGGCAACGGATCCACCGAGGGCCGAGCCGAGCTTCCCACCCAAGCCTACGGAACCGCCGGACGGCGCGGCCGGAATCGAGGCCCCGCCGAACGTCGGGGTCGCGGTGACGCCAGGCCGGGCTCCCGAGCTGGTGCTTCCGGTCACGTTGACCTGAGTGGGAGTGAACTGGCGGAAGGGAAGTTGCGGGGGGTTTGTCATCCAGTCCTTCAGATACGGAAGAAGTGTTTGGCTCGCCTCCTTCTGCTCCGCGGTCTGGGAAGGGGCGCTGGCCGCGGCGGCCGCGGCAACATCGTTTGCGCTTTTTTGTTTGGGCCCAAGGGCCTTCCCGATCAGGGCCGACCCGACACTGGAAACCAGACCACCGACAGCGCCACCCATTCAAGACCTCCGCGAGGAAGCATCCTCACTATGGAGGGCAGGGGGTGGCACCCGGCGGGTCAGAGGAACATCGAGTAGAGGTGCAGGTCCTGGAGCATCCCAGCCACCATAACGTGCCGGCGGAGGATCGCTTCCCGGGTGAACCCGAACTTCCGGTCTCGGTTGGGTTTGAGGAAAGGGCTCTTGGCCAGGAGTGGAGCCATGATCTTCTGCATCCCGTCCAGTCTGGCCCGGTCGATCGCTCGAGCGATCAGGCGGCCGACGTTCTTCCCCCCGCGGTAGTCCTCCTCGAGGACGACATGCACCACGGCCACGCCGGCTAGGCGGTCATACTTCATGCACGCCAGGGCCCCGCCGACCTGGATCAGCACGTCGAACCCGCC
>CAZKPI010000875.1:237-668 GCA_964554555.1 uncultured bacterium | reverse complement strand
AAACACTCCTCGCCGTGGGTCACGGCTCGACAGCCACAACCCGCATCCAGACGGAGCCGTTCCAGAATTCCAGGGCCTTGGTGTCGGAGTTGAAGATCACCACGGGCCGCTCTCCGGGGTTGAGCTTGTCCCGCTCTTTTTTGGAAAATTCGGCTGGAGAAAACAGCCTGACGGCTGACGTGCCTGGGCCCTCTCCTCCGTTGTCCGAGACGAACAGGAACCCATCATTTCTCGGTTTTTTCTGACCAGGGGCAGCAGCGGCCGCGACGGCGACCACCAGCACAAGGGCAAACACTTTCAACATTTTATCCACGGCAGGTCCTTTCAATTCGGATTCGCAGAACGGCTCCCGGCTATTCGGTGTAGAAGACGGTAACAGCGTAAGTGGCGTTCGTGAGGAATGAGGAGTCCGTACCAAGCCGAATCGTCAT
>CAZKPI010000875.1:0-227 GCA_964554555.1 uncultured bacterium | reverse complement strand
CGCGACCGACCAGAAGACGTCCCAGGTGTGGAGCGCACTCCAGGTGTCGTTGTCCTGGACGTAACCGGTCCTTACCTCGAAATACTGAATGTTCCCTTTGGCAAAGAGTATTGAACTGCCGGAGAAAGGTAGTGTGATGTACTTACTGCCCCCGCAGGAGCTGGGAGTGGTGCCTCTGAAGGTCGTGACCTTAAACCTCGTCGAACTTTCGCCGAGCGAAGAGAAGC
>CAZKPI010000874.1:0-2138 GCA_964554555.1 uncultured bacterium | reverse complement strand
GCCCGACGACCGGCCCCAGGCCGGTGAACTCACTGCGGCCGGCCGCCGCGCCGACCCGGCCCAGGACCAGAGGCCCCCACTCCAGGCCGATGCCGTTCTCGATCTCGAACTGCCCGAGTTCGCGCCGGCGGCGGTTGAGGCGGGCCAGCGCCCGGCGCATGGCGAGGCCGGCCTGCACGGCCCGCTCCACCGCCGGCGGGCGTCCGGCCTGGTCGCGGAAGACGGCCACGACGGCGTCCCCGATGAACTTGTCGATGTCGCCGCCGGCCGCCCGGATGGCCCGGTCCATCAGGGTGAAGTAGTCGTTGAGCATGTCCACCACGTCCTGCGGCGGGTGGGCCTCGGACAGGGCGGTGAACGACCGGATGTCGGAAAACAGCACCACCGCCTCCTCGCGCCGGCCGGCCTCCTCTTCGGGGCGGGCGGCGCCCTCCCAGGCCGACGAGGACAGAAAGCGCCGCATCCGCTCGCGCTCGCGCAGGCCGGCGACCATGCCGTTGAACGAATCGGCCAGCCGGCCCAGTTCGTCGTCGGTCTCGACCGGCAGGGGGGCGGGAAGGGCATCGCCGGCACCGGTGACCGCGTGGTCGGGGGCGGGGCCGCCTCCGGCAATCCGGCGGCCGGCGCCGGCCAGGGTCCGGATGGGGCCCAGGATCCGGCGGAACAGCAGGCCGCCTCCGGCGAGCAGAAGGAGCAGGCCGGCCCCCGCTCCCAACGCGAGGTCGGCCAGGATGCCCTGCCGGTGCCCGGCGAGGGCGGTCACCGGTACGGCGGCCCCCAGCATGAACTCTTGGAAGAACCGGGGCGGGCGGGCCCAGACGAGCCAGCGCCGGCCGGCCGCCTCGACCGTCCGCCCCTCGGGGGCATCGGTATCCCGCACCCGGCCAAGCAGTTCGCGCAGGTCGACGGACTCCTTGAGAAAACCCGGGCAGACATTGCTGGGAGTGCCCGAGAAGAAGAACAGGCTGTCAGTGGCCAGGAACCGGGGCTGGGCCAGCCAGTCGCGGTAGCGGCGGGCCAGGGTGCCGGAGTCGAGGAAGGCGAAGGCCAGGCCGGCCACCCTACCCTGCGGCGAGCGCAGGAACTCGTGATACCCGAAATGGTTGATGGTGCCGAAGGCCACGCGGTTGAGACGGCCGATCCGCTTGGGCAGGTCGAGCAGGGGGTGCCCTTCCGCAAACATGTCCCGCAGACCGAGCCGCACCTTCCCCTGGCCCGGCCGCCCGGCGGGACGGAAGCCCTCGAACAGATCGGTCGACATCAGCAAAAAAACCTGGCGCAGGATGTCGCCCACCTCGCGCTGTCCGTGCTTCAACCGGTCGGGCACGGTCAGGACGTCGTCGAGGGTCAGGACCACCGAAGTCAGGATGGGCTGGAACCGTTCCATGGCCGGCAGGAGGGGCCGGCCCGCCGCGAGGCGCCCTTCGATCTCGGTGACCTGCCGCCGGGCCAACCGCTGGCAGGACTCGACGGTGTTGCGGAAGTGGAGGTCGATGGCGCGGGTCAGGTCGGCCATGCGGGCCAGGAAGGTCTGCCGGACCAGCGTGTCGATGTCGGCGGCCCGGCTCAGGCCAAGCGAGACGAGGCCGACGAGGGGGAAGGAGGCCGCCAGGAGGAGACCGCCGAGGATCTGCGTCCGCAGGGAAAGGCCATAGGCTTCGGGGTCGGCGACGCGGCGGGCCACCCACCAGCCGGCCGTGCCGCCGCAGAGACAGAGCAGAGCTTCGAGCACCATCCACTCGCGCGGCCCGAAGCCCCCCAGGGGGGAACGGGCCCGGTGTACCAGCAGGATCCGCCCGGGTCCGGGATCGTGGCGGTACCAGAACCGGTCGGCCGCGGCCTTGAACTGGCCCGGGGCCAGCCGGGGCCACGAGGCCGGGCCGGGCAGGCCGGACCGGCCCGCCTCCTGCCCGTCACGGAGGAGGATCGCCCCGTCCGCCTCCTCGGGCCGCAGGGCGAGGATCTCGCGGTCGAAGAAGGCGGGCGGAATACGGCTTTCCCACACTTCGAGGATATAGCCGGGCAGGCCGGGCCGCCCCGGCTCCCGGCTGAAGTTCACAGCGAGGAAGATCCGCTCCTGCCGGGAATCCTGGTAAAAGGTGTCGAAGTTCTGGCTCTTGTCGAGTTCGTTGAACCCG
>CAZKPI010000873.1:0-2141 GCA_964554555.1 uncultured bacterium | reverse complement strand
AGGATCTTCTGTTCCGGGCCCGACGGGGCGGCACCCGGATGCTTTCCGGAACTTGTCACTCTCCTCCCCTTGTCCCTTATATAGCACGGAACCATCCTCTGGTGAGTCTTCAGATTTTCCCGCTGGGTAGACCCCCCGAATCCCGGATGGGTGCCGGAAATGGCGAAGCGCCCGGCGGCCTCCCTGCCAGGACCGGGAACCGAGGCATCGGCCGCTGATGAATGCGAAGCAGGGGCGGCCGGGGACCAGCCGGAACTCCCGGCATTCTGCCGATGAAACGGGTTTGCCACGGGCGCCCCCTTGGGCTACACTCGAACCAGGCCGGGCGGCGCGGCTTCCGTTTCGACCTGAGGGGCGGTCGCCTGTTCCGGCCGGGAGGGGCCGGCTCGCCCGCCGCCGCCTCATCCGCCCCATGGGAGGAACCGTGCCCCAAGCGTCCACCGTCCCCGCCCGGCGACCCTTATGGGAAGGCACCGGGGCCGGCCTGGTCATCTGCCTGTTCCTGTGCGGATTTCCCCTGTTCCTGGCGGATGCGGCGATGGGCTATCTGTGGGGACTGCGGTGGCGCAGTCTTGAGGAAAAGCGGTTCTGGGGCCTGGAACGGACCCTCCAGCAGGTCCTGGCCCTGCAGGAACCCTCCTACCTCCTGCGCCAGACCCTGACCCGGCTGGTGCGGGCGGCCGAGGCGGCGCCCGCCCCGCTGGCCAGGGCCTGCGCCCTGTCACGGGCCCTGAACGCGCGGTTTCCCGACCTGTTCACCTTCACCGTGCTCGACCCGGCAGGGAAGGTGGTCCTGCAGACGGCCGACCACGACCCGCCCGTCCGGGCCCGGGACCTGTTCCGGCGCCTCCTCGCCGCCCGCCTGGGGCAGGAGCCCCTCGATCTCCGCCGGCGGCCCGATCTGGTCGAATACGTGGGCCAGGCCGCGCCCGCCGTCTGGCGCCAGCTCCTCGACCACGAGTGGCTGGAGGTTTCCGGGGACTCTTTCAAGACCTCGTTCTTCAACCACCTGGGGCGGCAGTTCACGCTGTTCGTCAACATCCACTGGGAGGGACTGCGGCCCGACCTGGTCTTCCGGACCATCCTGCCGCGTCTGGAGGCCCGCGGCATCAAGGTCGACGTGGTCGACCCCGAGACCCTGAAACTGCCGTTCTGCCGCGACAGCGACCATGTCCGGCTGGCCCAGCAGGCGGTGGCCCGCCTGAACATCGAGCCGCGGCCCCGCCTGACCGCCCTCGGCCGGATGTGGGTCATGAGCGAGATCCCCCGCGGCGACCTGCTCCTGGCCTCGCGGCCGCATGACTTCCAGGCGCCGGGGGAGCAGGCGCGCTGGCGGTTCCGGGGCGCCGCGGTCATCCTGTTCCTGGCGGGGTGGTGGTTCTGCTGGTTCTGGCTGCGCTGGGATCCGCCCCCCTACGTCTCCCTGCGCTGGAAACTGGTCGGCCTGTTCCTGGTCGCCGGGGGCATCCCGGTGTGCATCATCGCGTTCCTGGTCGCGGCCTACATGCGCGAGCGCACCGACCTGCTGGTCTTCCGCACCGAGACCGAGGCGCACCGGGTCCTGGAAACCCTGCAGGCGCGGGTCGACCGGGCCTGGGTGACCTGCGAGCGGGGCCTGAACCGGATCGTCGATGAGACCTGGGGCTGGTCCCCGGCCGCCCTCCGCCGCCTTCAGCGCCGCCTGGGCGAGTTCATGGTCACCCATCACTGCCGGGCCATCCGCCTGCTGGGCGCCGACGGCACCGAACTCCTGATGCGGCCGCAGGGCCGGCTCCGCAAGACCCTCGACCAGGGGTTCGTGCGGCGTCTGCTGTGGGCCACGATGCGCCATCTGCGGGGGGAGTCGACGCCCGATGACCGGCGGTTCCTCGAGGAGACGGGGTATGTCGTCCAGTCCAAGTCCGGCTCCGGTCCCGGTCCCGCCGAGGACGAATTCTTCCGCCTCGAGGGAACCCTGAACGCGGTCCTGCTCGGATCGCGGGAGGTCACCAACCTGCTGTTCCGGACCATCCACGGCCGCGATCCGCGGCCGGCCTGGCTGGTGGGGGCCCAGTGGACCAACCGCGACCTGCTGAAACTCTGGGCCACCCGATTCCTTCCCGTCAAACCGCTCGACGACGGCACGGAACTCCTGCTGGTGG
>CAZKPI010000872.1:0-2158 GCA_964554555.1 uncultured bacterium | reverse complement strand
AGCGGGAGGCTGGCCAGTTCGCGGATCGTCAGGCGATCCGGCCAGGCCAGGGCCCGCGGGCCGTCGGGGGCGAGGAGGAGGTTTGACAGGTCTCTCTGCCAGGCGAGGTGGGGGGGGAGCTGTCCGGCCGCGGCCTCCGGTGGCGGTTCGAGGGAGAGGCCGAGCCATTCGTAACGGATGAACGCCTCGGCCAGCCCCCCCGCCAACTGCCAGGCGCGGTGCCACCAGTCCGGCTGGTCGGCCGGTGGGGCGTCGGGGGGGGTGTCGGTCTGGTAGACGTATCGCCAGACGGGTTGCAGTGAGGCTGGCGGCCGCGGGGGCGGGGCGACCAGGACAGACAGGACGAGGTCGCGCAGGTGGGAGGCGGTGAGCGGGCGGAGGTTCCGCCCGGCCGCGCCCAGCGCCCTTTGCCACAGGGTCCAGAGGCCGTCTTGGAGGGACAGGATCTCGGGGTCGAGCCCTCCGCGGTACCGGTTGGCCAGGTCGAGTTCCAGCCATTCCCCCACGAGGCCGGAGGGAACCAGGATGGGCCAACGCTGGAGAGGATCCGGACGGCGGCGGGCGGCGACATCCCTCGCCCAGGCATCCAGCGAGGGCAGTAATTCCGGCAGGGTCGTCGCGACAGCCAAGTGCAGTGCCATTTCCTGATCCCCTCCCGCGGGTCTTCCGACAAGTGACGGGCCGTCATCGGCATCGCGGCAAACGTTCACCTGGGTGGCACGGCCCCGATTCTGAGCCTGGACGGGTCCGGGGTCCTTTCGCCCGAAACCGCCGGCATTCTACCACAGACGGATCGGCGCCAGGGAACCGGTCAGTTGGGCCGACAGGTCCAACGCAAGCCTTGGAACGGCGGTCAGACCGGGAGGAGCTCCGCTCTGACCGACCACCTCGCCAGGGCCCGGTGGCCCCTGGACCCCGGTTCTTGGCCTGGCGCATGCGCCGCGTTCGTCTGGCCGCCCGCCCGCTACGCGGATGTCCAGGCCGTGCGTCACTTCTGACCAGGCGGACTTCCACCTGGCGTCCGGCTGGGTGGGGCCTCGCCGCTTTTCTGCCCCTCCCTCCCGCCTGTCCAGTCCCTTGCGGGGGGGCGGGGGTGATCGGTACAATTGAATATACCTTTATTTGGGTTGCTCCGGAGGGATCCTATGAACCGATGTGGTCTGGCACCTGCGATGCTCGTGCTGGTACTGCTTCTCGGGTGGCCGGGGCTGGCCGTTGCCGACCAGGACACCGGGAAGTTCGATTTCTACTACCAGAAGATCGAGAAGGTCATTCCCCTCGAGCCGGCGACGAAACCCGAGGGCCTGTGGGAAAACGCCAAGGCGCTCGCCCAGAAGGGCTGGAACTACGTCCGCAAGTATTCCGAAATCGCTTTCCGGCGCAATGTGGCGCCCGGCGAGGGGAAGAAGACCTGGTACGGCAGTGACAACTCCACCGCCTACGAGGTGCGCCGCACCAAGGTCCGCGATGAGGCCCACCTGCTGTCGCTGATGGGGGTCACCGACGGCGATCTGGGCAAGCTCACCAACGGCCAGCGTGCCCTGCTCGAAATCTACCGCAATGCCAACAACCCGACCATGAAAAGTCTGAGCGACCATTCGCTGGCCCCGCGCATCATCGTGCATCTTTCTGACACGACCGGCTTCAACGATGGCAAAAAATACCCGCAGGTGGAAAACGATTTCTGGCCGATGTCGATGGGCCTGAGCATCACCATGCCCTCCGGCCGCTACGAGTATTCAGGAAGCGGCAAGGGCGCCGTGCAGACCTTCGTGCACGAGACCGCGCACTGCACCAACCTGACCCTGCAGAACTACAAAGGCTACGGCCCCGACGGGCACCACTCCGGCAACGAGCTGACCAAGCCCCGGAGCGCTTTCCAGGAGGCCTGGTCGGAATACCAGGAACTCCTGTTCAACCCCGATCTGGCCAAATTCTGGAAGAACTCGTATCAGTCTGTCCTCATCGAGGATCCCAAGAAGGCGGGGGTGTACGAGTCGGTTCCCTTCACCGATGCCCGCATCACCGGCAAGAATCTGTTCAGCATCGAGGCCCTCGATGCCTGGGTGCTCTACCGGCTGGCCACCGAGATTCCCGACGGCCGGGCCAAGGTCGAGAAGGCCTTCTTCAAACAGAACGTGCCCGGGAGCAGTATGGC
>CAZKPI010000871.1:0-2170 GCA_964554555.1 uncultured bacterium | reverse complement strand
CCTGCTGGCCCGCGGCCTTCTGCCGCCCGGTCCCCGCCTCGCCTTCCTGGCGGCCTTCTACCGCCGCCTGGCGGCGGCCGGTCCCCGCCCCGCCTGGGCTGACCTGCTCGCGCAGGCCCGCCAGGACACCATCGCCGCCGGTTTCGCCCATCCGGCAGACTGGGCAGGTTTCGAGCCCTGGGGCCACTGGCCGTGAAAGCCGGGCCGCCATGCTGTCATGCTGTTTGGCTTGGGAAGCGGGTCCGGCCCGGCCATGCGATCCAGCCCCGACGGGGCTGAACGACAACTCCACCGGAGGTGCATCGTGATTCATGCCATGCGAGGGGGGGGCGCGGGGTTCGCCAGCGCCGACACCCAGCCGCGGTATCTGCCCGATACCACTTTTGACGTTCTCCACGTCAGGCTCGAAGTGACGGTCGACCTCGACCACCGCCGGCTCGAGGGATGGTGCCGCAGTACCGTCCGGATCCTCGGCGAACGGGTGGAGAGTCTGGCCTTCCACGCGGCGGGCCTGAAGATCCTCGAGGTGCTTTTCCAGACAGGGAAAAGCGACCAGGCCCGGGCGGCCGCCTGGCGCGCGGCCGACGACCGGCTCACGGTCACCCTGCCGCGCCCCCTGGCGGCCGGGGACGAAGCCGTGGTGTCCGTCCGCTATCGCCTCGAGCGGCCCACCGCCGGCCTTCACTTCATCGGCCCCGACGCCGCCTACCCCGACTGGCCGCGCCAGGCCTGGACGCAAGGCCAGAGCGACGATGCCCGCTGTTGGTTCCCCTGCCGCGACGTGCCGGCCGAGAAGGCCACCAGCGAGGTGGTCGCCACGGTGGCGCAGGGCCTGACGGCGATCGCCAACGGCGTGCTGGTGAAGACCACCCGCGACCGGAAGCACCGCACCTCCACCTTCCACTGGAGGATGGAACAGCCCCATTCGATGTACCTGTTCTCCCTGGTGGTGGGCGAGTTCGAGGCCTTCCAGGAACCCTACCGCAAGGTCCCGCTCTGGTACTACTACCCCCCCGGCCGCCAGGCCGACGCGAAGCGGGGACTGCGCGCCACCCGCTCGGCGATGGACTTCCTGCTGGCCGAAACCGGGGTCGCCTATCCGTACGCGCGCTACGCCCAGGTCACCGCCTTCGATTTCGGCGGCGGCATGGAGAACACCTCGGCGACCACCCAGACCGACCTCGTCCTGCTCGACGCCCGCGCGGCGCTCGACCTCGACTTCGACAAGCTGGTGGCGCACGAGCTGGCCCACCAGTGGTTCGGCGACCTCGTCACCTGCCAGGACTGGACGCACGGCTGGCTCAACGAGAGCTTCGCCACCTACTGCGACGCCCTGTTCCAGAGGTATGACAAGGGGCTCGACGAGTTCCGGTTCGCCTGCTGGCGGATGGCCGAGGAGTACTTCGACGAGTGCGCCTCCTACACGCGCCCGATCGTGACCCGCGTCTGGCGCGAATCCTTCCAGATGTTCGACCGGCATTTGTACCAGAAGGGGGCCTGCGTCCTGCACTGGCTGAGGTCGCGGATGGGCGAGGAGGCCTGGCGCCGCGGGGTGAAGGCCTACCTCGAACGGCACGCCTTCGGGGCGGTCGAGACCGCCGACCTGGTCAAGGCGATGGCCGCCGCCACCGGCATCAACCTCGAACCCGAGCTCGAGCAGTGGGTCTTCCGGGCCGGCCATCCCGACTTCAAGATCGTCTACGGCTGGGATGGCAAGCGGCAGGAAGCCACGGTGCGGGTCATCCAGAAGCAGGCCCTCGACGACGGCAAGGCCCTGTTCCGTCTGCCCCTGACCGTGGCCTTCGATCTGCCCCGCGGCCGCCGCACGGTCAGCTTCGAGCTGACCGCCGCCGAGCAGGCGTTCACCGTGCGTCTGCCGGCCGCGCCGCGCACCCTGGTGATCGATCCCGACAGCGATCTGCTGTTGAAGAAGCTCGAGGTGGTCAAGCCCCCCGCCCTGTGGGACGCCCAGCTGGACGACGCGAACGTGCTGGTGCGGAACGAGGCGTTCGAGGCGGTGGCCGCCCGCGGCACGCCCGCGGCCGTGGCCCTTCTGCGGCGCCGGTTCGCCGTCGAGCCGTTCTGGTGGGGAAGGGCCCGGATCGCCACCCTGCTCGGCAAGGCCGGTTCCCCCCCGGCCCTGGCCGCCCTGCGCGGCTGGCTTGGCGAT
>CAZKPI010000870.1:0-2173 GCA_964554555.1 uncultured bacterium | reverse complement strand
TGCCTTCCGGAAAAGCCGGCAAGGCCGCAAAGAAGACCCTCGCGGCCAAACCGTCAGAAAAAGCCAGGAAACCGAAAAAGCCGGCTAGTTGATCGCCTTCTCCTCTTCGCCTTCCACGTCAGGGTTTTCCCCGGTCTCCACGTATTTCTGGAGTTCCTGCACCAGCGTGTGCTGGCGCTGACGCATCGCCTCGACCTCCTTGTGGAGGTGGGAGTTCTCCATCTGCGACCGCCCCAGGTCGCGCAGGATCTGGTGATGCCGCGACAGCAGATCGCCCAGAATTCCTTTGAGAGTCCGCATCTCCCCGGCCAGGCGGTCCAGGGCGGCGACCATCAGGTCAACCATCGCCGCCGGCTCCTCCCGCTTCTTCCCCCCATGACGGTCGGGCACCCGCAACTGGGCCAGGTATTCATCCCGCGACAAGGGTCGCGGAAACTGCAACTGCTTGATGAACAACAGGCGGTCCAGGGAATCCTGATCGAACCAGACCTCCTCCTCGCCATTGGGGCCCGTCGTCACCTCCACCCGGAGATGTTCCCGGTTTTTCTGCACCAGGTCCTCCAGCACGGCCGGGGAAAGCTGGGCCATTTTCTGGATCTCCCGCATCGAATATCTCTTCTTATCCATTGATCTGCCATCCCTCCGAGGAGAACTGTTGGCGGCCCTATCGGCCGATTGTCGCCGTTGTGTGAGCCTTTGGCGGAATTTTGTCAGTATGGAAGGCCGTGTCCCTCCGAGCCGACACATTGCAGTCCGGAACCCCGCGGAATCCGGTAGCGGTTCCCGGCCACCGGGCAGACCGGCCGGTTGCTGAGGGTCCCCCCTTCGAACAGCACCTTGACCGGGTCACTGGCCAGGGCCGGCGTGAAGCGGTTTTCCTGCAGGTAGACCTCCATGGCGCCCTGGATCACCCGCATGTTGGCGTAGCAACTGCGGCGCTGGGCCCTGGCCCCGAACGCCACCCAATCCGGCGCCACGGAGTTGAGCAGGACGACCAGCAGGAAGGCCCCGATGGCGCCGAGCGACAAACCCAGGAACAGAAAATGAATGGAGGTCTGGAACTGCCTGACGACCTGGGCCAACCGCCAGAGCATCTCGGAAAAGACGTTTCCCGCAGGACGGGCATCGACCTGCCGCAACCCGTCCACTTCCGGCCGGGCCAGCCAGAAGGTGCACTGCCGGCAAAACCGGTGATGCGGTTCGACGTCGGCCTTGCACCGGGGGCAGTACCGGAAGGCATGGAACCGATCGAGTGTCTTGACCATCTGTCCTTCCCCGTTGGCGGGTGGCCTTCTCCAGTCGTATACTGGGAAGGGAAAGCCCCAGCGCCCTCATCGGTCGAAGGAGGGGATTCCATGATGGTCCGATGCGTTCTTCTCGCGGCCGTTCTGGCCGCGTTTTCCATGCCGGGCCTCGCCCAAAGCCAGCTCACCGTGGGCACCAAGGTGATCTACCCGGGAGGCACCGACCAGCCCCCCAAGGAAAAGGACACCGGAGTGAGTCTCAAGGTCGGCAACCTCCACGGGGCCGTCGGCAACGGCAGTCCCTCATTCGAAGGGGAAGGGACGGCCTCCGCGTACGAGGACATGCTCCAGTCCGGTCAGGCGGAAGACCTGCTCCGGGCGTTGCGCGGCAAAATCGGTCCCCTGGCCCGCACCTACCGCGCCCTCGCCCTGCTCGACCTGGGGCGCGAGGCTGACGCGCGCCGGGAGATCGAACGGGCCCTCGCCGACCGTCAGTTTCCCGAGGACCTCCGGTCACGGCTGACGGACGCCCTGCCCGAGCCCCTCCCCGTCGAACCCGCCCCCCCGACGGGCACGCCAGCGGCCCCGGTCGAACCTTGTCCCGGCGAGACGGGTTCACCACCCGACGCCGGGCCAGCCCTGACCCCCTGACGGACAGGCCAACGGCTCCTGTCGAACCTTGCCCCCGCGAGACGGTCACTCCGCCTGGGCGGGGAACCCCGCCGCCCACCCGTTCCGGCTTGCCCCCGCGGGACGGTCATCCCGCCCAAACCGTGGGGACCCCTGACCCCCTGACGGCTGGGCAACCGCCCCTCGCCGAACCCTTTCGCCAACGGCCCTTCATCTCCCCCCCCGTTTTTTTCATGCCGCCTGGTTCCTGTGGCTCCAAAAATTCCCGCCCACCCTCCCTCACGCCAGGACAAACGCCA
>CAZKPI010000869.1:0-2173 GCA_964554555.1 uncultured bacterium | reverse complement strand
TGCCGCCCGCGCCGCCACCGCCCCCGGCGCCGGTTCGACGGCCGCCCGGGCCGCCTACGAGAAGGCTTACCAGGCCTACGTGTCCGCCCTGGGCCAGGAGTCCGTCGACCAGCCCACCCGCGACCGGTTGTTCCGTGAATACCAGGCGGCCCGCGACGCCTGGCAGGCGGCCCCTCGCTGATCTCCCCCCGTCCCCGGGGCCATCGACCGGGCCCTTCATCCCGCCAGCCGGATCCCGGCCGGCCCCCGCCTGCCAGGGCCTGTCCCGGCGGGGCCCGGGGGTGACCAGGGGCCTGACCCGACCGGACTGCCGGAGCCGTTCCCAAGCCAGGGGGGCCGCCGAAAAGCCCTGCCCCTGGCCGGGTTTCCGCCCGCGCCTTCGCGTCTGAGGTCGTTTCCCTTCGTCTGTCGGCGCAACCTGCCGATAGAGAAGGGGGCTTTTGCCCCCTGCGAGGAACATGCGACCAGAATCTCATGGCGTTCCCGGCGTTCCGGCCCCTGCCCGGGTGGCCCCGGAGGAGGACTGACCCATGGAAAAGGGCGGCCCCGTCGGGGCCATCATGTTCCATCCGGCCCTGCTCGAGCACGATCCGCTGACCCGGGGCCCGGGCGGGACGCGCCTGCAGACGATCATCGACGAACTCGTGCTGGCCGGCCTCTGGAACGAACAGGTCCACGAGGCCGGCATCGCGCCGATGAAGCGCCTGCGGGATGTCCATGATCCCGAATTTCTGAACGAACTGCACCGCCGCTGTCTGTCGGGCCTGGAGCGGCTGGACGCCGCCACCCCCATCGGCGAGAAGTCTTTCGAGGCCGCCCGGTACGGGGCGGGCGGGGTCATCGACGCCATCGACCTTGTCATGGAGGGCCGCATCGAGCGGGCCACCTGCCTGACCGCGATGCCGGGCCACCACGCCGGGACGGCCCGGTTCGGCTTCGGCAGTCTGATCAATCCCGCCGCCGTCGGGGCCCATTTCCTCACCAAGAAACACCGCCTGAAGCGGGTGGCCATCATCGACGTGGATTCCCATCACGGCCTGGGCACCCAGGAGATCTTCTGGAAGCGGCGCGACGTTCTCTACATCTCCCTGCACGAATACCCCGGGGTCACCGGGACCGGCCATTACACGGAAATGGGGGAACGCGCCTCCCTCGGCTACACCCTCAATTTCCCCCTGCCTTCGGGCTACGGCGACCGCGAATACCAGACCTGCCTGAAGGAGCTCGTCTTCCCCATCCTTTCCCAGTTCGGCCCCGAGTTCATCCTGTTCTCCTATGGCACGAACGTCCTGGCCGAGGATCCTGCCTCGCACGTGATCATGAGTGAGCACGGCCTGGGCGAGGTGGCCCGCCTCATCCTGGCGCAGGCCCGCTCACTGTGCGGCGGGCGGGTGATCTCCATCCTCGAGGGCGGGACCCCCGGCCCGGCGATGGCCAGGGCGGTGGCCCAGCACGTCATGTTGTTCCTCAACGAACGCGAAGGAGTTGTCGATAAGGGGAAGAAGGGAGAACTCATCTCTTATTCGGATTGGTATGCCTACGCAAAGCATCTCAAGGCCCAACTCAAGAAATACTGGCGAATTTGAACCTTCCGCAAGGAATCACCTGGAGGTCAAGATGGTATACACTCACATGCCTCGGGAGAGGCTTCTGCTCCTCGCCGGCCTGCTGGCGGTGGGGCTGATGACCCTCCCACTGTTGGCCCAGGCCCAGGAATACCCGGGGGAGGAATGGGAAGGCGAGGAAGGTCCGGCCGCGGCGGCCGGCGCCGCCGCGCTGAACCAGGCCCCGCCCAAGGTCGTGGCTTCGACTCTGGGAGTGGCCGACTACCGTCCCCCCGTTGAACCTCCCGGCGGATTCCCCGCGAAGAAGGCCGCCCCGGCCGCCCCGGTGGCGGTCAACAAGGTGGCCGCCGCCAGCCCCGCGGCGATGGGCAACCCGGCCCCCGCCGCCGCCGGGTCTTTCTACGTCGTCCAGCCCGGCGACAACGCCCCCCGCATCGCCCAGAAGGTGCTCGGCAGTGCCAACCGGTGGCAGGAACTGATGGCCTTCAATCAGATTCCCGATCCCAACCTCCTGCAGGTCGGTCTGCGGCTCCGCGTTCCCGCCGGCGCTCAGGCCCCCGCCAACGCCCAGGCTCCCGCCGGTGCCGCCCCGGCGGCGACCGCCGCCC
>CAZKPI010000868.1:0-2177 GCA_964554555.1 uncultured bacterium | reverse complement strand
CCTGCGGCACGCCGGCCGGCCGGCGTGCCGGTCGGTTCTAGGACTTTTCACCCATGCCCTCCAGATACAGGCTCGTGCAGTTCCGGCCTCTTTCCTTGCAGTGGTAGAGCGCGATATCGGCCTTGCGGATGAGGCCAACCTTGTCGGCGGCCATGGCGGGGAACTCGGCGATGCCGATGCTGATGGTGACCTTGACCTCGGTGCCGCCCCCCGTGCCGATCGGGTGGTTGGCGACCTTCTGCCGGAACCGCTCGGCGAAGATGAACGCCTGCTCGGCGGTGGTGTGCGGCAGGATGACGGTGAACTCCTCGCCGCCGTAGCGGCAGGGGATGTCGGAGGCGCGCACCGCATTGCGCAGGAGCCGCGCCGTTTCGCGCAGGACCTGGTCGCCGAGCTGGTGGCCCCAGGTGTCGTTGAACTTCTTGAAATGGTCGATGTCGAACAGGATCAGCGCCAGGGGCTCGTTGTAGCGGCGTGCCCGCTTCAGCTCATCGTCGAGCTTGAGCTGGAAGAACCGGTGGATGAACAGCTGGGTCAGTCCGTCGGTGATGGCCAGTTCGTGCAGTTTGGCGTTGTCGATCGACATGGCCACCTGGGTGGCGATGGCCAGCAGGACCTCCTGGTCCTCCTCGGTGAAGGGCTGGTTGTTGGCGCGGTCGGCCAGGTTGATGACCCCGACTGCCTTGCCCTGCACGACCAGCGGCACCGACAGCAGGCGGTGGGGGGTGAGGTCGGCGAGGTCATCGGGATAGGGTTTGAACCGCGGGTCGGTCCGGCAGTCCTCGCACAGCACCGGGCGGCCGGTGGACATGGCGAGGCCGGCGATGCCCTCGGTCAGCCGGAGGGCGATGCGCTCGCGCGGTTCCTCGCCGGTCGGGTTGAGGCCGCCGAAGAACCGGACACTGCGGAGCTGGAGGTGGTCGCCCGGCTCGGCGATGAGCTGGATGGAACCGCGCTGGGCGAGGAAGGCGGTGACGATGTAGGTCATCGTGTCGTCGAGGGCTTTCTGGTAGCTGGCCGCCTGGTTGACGATCTGGGAGATGCGGAACAGGGCGCTCAGCTCGAAGACCTTGCGGCGCACCCGGCTGGTCATGTGGTTGAAGCAGGCGGCCAGGAAACCGATCTCGTCGCGGCGGTCGGAGATGATATTGACGGCGAGGTTGCCCCCGGAGATCTGGTTCGCCTTGTCGGCGATGGCGATGATCGGGCTGGTGATGCGGAGGCTGAAGACGGTTCCGACCAGGAAGGCGATGACCATGACCACGAGGATGACCAGGTAGATATTGCGCTTGATGGTGCCGACAGCCGCGTAGACCTCGCCGGCGTCCTGCATGACGATCAGCCGCAGGCCGAACGGCAGGATGGGGAGGATGACCGCCACCTGGGTGGGGGATCCGTTCCCGGCGGCCCCGATGTCGTAGCCGCCGAAGGGCCTCTGCAGGAGCTCGCGGACGAGGCCGGCCGGAAACCCCGGCTGGTCGAGGATGTTGGTGCCGTCGCGGGTGACCAGGAAGAACCGGAAGGAGGTGCCGAAGGCCATGCCCTCGAGGGTCTTGCGCAGTTTGTGGAAGGAGATGGTGGCCACCAGGGACGGGCCGCCCGGCCGGCCGCCCACCGGCGCCCGGATCAGGAACCGGCCGGCGCCGAAGGTGAGGGCGGCGGGTGCCTGCCGGGCGGCCTGTTCGAGGGCGGTCAGGCCGGTGATCTCCCCGGCCGTCTTGGCCGAGTGGGCGAGCAGGGCGCCGTCGGAGGCGCAGAGGACGATCCGCTCGATGAACTCGTAGCCGATGTGCATCTGCCGCAAGGCTTCGGCGGCGGCGGGGGCGGCCGGGTCGGCCAGCCGCCGGTCGCCCTGCAGGAAGGAGATCAGGTTGACGTAGAGGTTGACCTCCTGGTCGACCGCGGTCTTGACCTGCTGGACCGCCTGCAGGTTGCTTTTGATCAGCAGATCGCGCGTGATGCGGGTCAGGATGCCGAACGAGTAGAACCCCAGGACGGCCAGGGGTACGATGGAGACGAGGAAGATGCCGGCCCAGAACTTGACCTGGATGCGGTGCCGCAGAGGGATCTGCCGGGCGGCCGGCGGAACGGCCGCTGACACCTCCGGAGCGGGCGTGACCATGGCGGTCGGGACGCCTGCGCCGCCCGGACCGGCCGGGGCGGCCGGGGCCCCCCCG
>CAZKPI010000867.1:0-2179 GCA_964554555.1 uncultured bacterium | reverse complement strand
CAGGCCGGCGGCCCGGCGCTGGAAGAGGCTCTCGGCATCGCTGTCGCGGACGATCCGGGCCAGCCGCTCGGCCAGCCGCTCGCCGGCCCGGGCCCGGCGGTCCCGCTCGTCCCACCGGATGGCATACTGGCCGGCGAAGCGCAGGCACAGCAGGGGCAGGAGGACGAACAGCACGAACTCGAGGACGGCGGCGAAGCCGGGGCGCTGGCGGTCAGGCATCGGCGGCTCCTGCCGTGCCGTCCCAGCGGACGACGACGATGGTGCAATCGTCGGCGAAGGGGCAGGGGCCCCGGAAGCGGTCGACCACTTCGCGCAGGTGGTCGGCCACGTGGGCCGGGTGGCGCCAGCCGACCCTCTGCAGACTGCGGCGGAGGGCATCGTACCCGAACGGCTCGCCCTGCGGGCTGGCGATCTCGAACAGGCCGTCGGTGACCAGAACGACCTGGCCGCCGGGCGTCAGGGGGAAGCGGGCCACCCGCTGGGGCCGGCCCTTGGCGGCGAACCCGAGGGGAAAGCCGGTCATGGGCCATTCCTGGGCCGAGCCCTGGCGGTCCAGGAGGATGGGGAAGGGGTGCCCGGCGTTGACCGCCTCGAGGTCCCCGGTCGCCGGGTCGAGGATCACCACGCAGAAGGTCATCTTCAGCTGGCGCGGGGTCAGGGCCATCAACAGGCGGTCGAGGCGGCCGAGCAGGTCGGGCAGGGGGCCGGGTTCCCCGGCGAAATCGAAGACCTCGGCCTTGACCATCGACATGACGAGGGCGGCGGCCGCCCCGTGACCGGTCGCGTCGCCGATGACGGCCATCAGGCGGCCGTCGGCGAGGGGGAAGAAGTCGCAGTAGTCGCCGCCCAGGTGGGTGGCGGGCCGGTTCCAGACGGCGCCCGAACAGCCGGGCACGGCGGGAAACTCGGCCGGAAGCAGGGCTTCCTGCACGACCCGGGCCAGTTCGAGTTCTTTGAGGTTCTCCACCATCAGGTTGAAGGCCCTGGCCAGGTCGCCGAACTCGTCGGCCCGGTCGGCGGGGATGCGCACCCCTGGATCGCGCCGGGCCAGGGCCGCCAGGCCCCCCGCCAGGTCGCCCACCGGCGCGAGGAACAGGTCGGCCAGGACCCAGCCGCAGGCGAGGGCGATGCCGAGGCCGATCAGCCAGGCGAGGGCGAGGGCCTGCCGGAAGGGGGCGAGCGGGGCGAGGATGGAGGCGGTGGGCTGGATGGCCACCAGGACGTGTCCGTAGAAATGGCGGCCGGGAGCGGCAAGGGCGAGGCCCGGGGCTCCTTGCCAGGTCACCGGGCGGTGGATGGTGTCGCCGGCCAGGGCACAGCGGTGGGCGAGTTCCTCGAGGTCGGCGCCGATGGCGGTGTGGCGCGGATACCAGACCCCCGACTCGAGGTTCTTCACCAGAAAGATCGGCGGGGAGGCGAGGGGGGCGGAGCCGGGGGGCAGTCGACCGTCGAGGAAGGTGTCCCAGGCTTCGGACAGGGAGTGCATGACGGTCATGTAGGCCAGGGGGTGGGTGTCGTCGTGGAAGACGTCCCAGAACCAGTAGAGGTGCATCTTGGCGAACTGGGTCAGGTGGACGGCATCGGATCGCAGGAGGATGTGGGAGAAGCCCAGCTGGGGGTTGGAGAGCAGTTGCAGGGTCACGGAGTCGGGGGGGCGCTGGACCCTGGTGCCGGTGGAGGCGAGGCGGTCGGCCAGGTGCTGGAGAATGGTCGCCTTGCCGAACGCGTCGAAGAAGAGGTCGGTGCCGCGGGCCCAGGCGGCGGGCGGCGACTTTGCCCAGAACTCCCCGGTCAGCGTGCGAAGTTCCCAGTAGCCGAGCTGGGGGGGGATGTCCGCGGGTTCCGGCGGGACGCGGGAGGCGAGGGCGGTCGCCCGCAGGGCGCGGCACCGCTCGAGGAACCGGTCCTGGTCATGCAGGAACTCGCGGTCGAGCTCGCCCAGGAGGAGCCGGGCGCGGGTGAAGGCGCGGGTCTGGAGGATGGCCTGGCGGTCCTGCAGGGTGCGCATGCCAAGGAAGGCCAGGCCCAGCAGGGGGAACAGGGCCGCCAGCAGGAAGATGAGCAGGGAACGGCGGCCGACGGTCAGCCGGAACCCCGGCAGGCCCGCCCGTTCCCCGCGCCCGAGGAGCAGGAGCATCCCCAGGGCCAGCACGCCGCCGGCCAGCCACACCCCGCGCCG
>CAZKPI010000866.1:0-2182 GCA_964554555.1 uncultured bacterium | reverse complement strand
GGGGCGGGGGAGGGCGGCACTGCGGGGGTGACCCCGGGGGGCGGCACCGTGGGGGGGACGATCGCCGGCCCGCCGGATTCCGCCAGGGAAACGGCTTCCCAGGCATCGGCGTGCCCGGCCACGGGAACCACCTCCCCGTGGGCCGCGGCCTCCTGGCGCACCCGGTTGGACACCACCACCCGGGTGGCGGATCCCGCCTTGGAAGCCGCTTCGAGAGCGGCCGCCCGGGCCACCGGCCCGCCCATGACGGTGTGATCGAGCCTGACCTGGGCATCCCCGACGATGCCGGTCACCACCGGGCCGGCGTCGATGCCCACCCCGATGGCGAACGGCCAGGTTCCGGCCCGGGCGCGGGCCGCCTGGTGCGCGTGATGGGCCCGCATCAGACCGATCCCGGCCTGCAGGGCCCGCCGGGCGGCGGCGGCGGGCGGACCGTAGAACACTGCGGTGAGGGCGTCCCCGCCGAACCGGTCGATCGTTCCGCCATGGGAGCGGATGACCGGGGCGAGGGCGGCGAAATGGTCTTCGAGGGCGCCGAACACCTCTTCCGGCGGCCTGGCCTCCGTGATGGTGGTGAAGGAGCGGATGTCGGCGGTGAGCACCGCGGCGTGCCGGACCGAGCCCTGCAGGGCGGCCTGCCAGTTGCCGCCGCCCACCAGGTCGATGACCTCGCGCGAGACGAACCGGCCCAGCACGTGGCGTTCGCGGAGGTGGCCGACCATGCGGTCGAGTTCCCTCCCCGCCTGGCCCAGCTCGTCGGGACGGTCCTCGGCGATCCGGATGCCCAGGTTGCCGGCCGTCACCTCCTGCAGGGCGGCCGCCAGGCGGCGCACCGGGTCGGCCATCTGCCGCGACAGGATCCAGGCCGCGAAGACCGGCAGAGCCAGGGCCAGGCCCAGGACGGCGGCGAGGAACGCCCCCTCGCGCTGGATCTGGCGGTTGATGGCCGCCAGGGAGGTGCGGGCCGCCAGAACCATGCCGGGCATGGCCACGCCGGGAACGGCCAGATCGAGGCATTCCTCCCCGCCCTCCCGCGCGGGGGCCCACCAGACCCCGTTCCGGCCGTTGGCCGCGAGGCCGGCCAGGAAGGCCGGTGGGGAGCCTTGCCGGTTACGCGTTTCCGCGGTCCAGGCCAGCAGTTCCGGCTGTTCCCCGTCGTCGTCCAGGGCCGCCGCCCCACGGCCGGGACCAGCTCCGCGGGGGGCTTCCGATCTGCCCTCGACGGCGAAAGCGGCCCGGTACAGCCAGCCCGGGGGGAGGGGGCGCCGGGCCAGGGTGTCGCGCAGGAAATCCCGGAAGGCCGCCCGCTGGTCCCACACGAACGCGAGCAGATACCAGGGCTCCCCGTTGGCGCGCAGGATGCCGAAATCAGAGGTCAGCAGGTGCCGGCCGCCCAGCCACAGGCGGGTGATCCGGCCGGGCCGCAGGGGCACCGTCGCCGTCCGGATGACCTTCCGCACCGTCTCCCCCTTCCGTGGGGCAGGTGTTGCCTGGGGCAGGTTTCCCGCCCCTCGCGGTTCGGGAAGCCCGCCCATCTGGCGCCCGATGGCCTCGTCGACGACGTAGGCGCCGAAGTCCCACAACCCTGGCGGGAAGGAGCCCTGATGGCAACTGCCCGAGAAACCCCGGTGGCCGAACACGATCACCCCTTCGGCGGGGAGGCCCCGCTGACGCACCCGCTCCAGGATCTCCCCCAGGTAGGGGTCGGGGGAAGCGTTTGCCCGTTGGATCTCCTGCAGACGGCCGATCACCTCAGGGTCTTCGCAAACAGACCGGACCACCTGCCGCTGGTGCAGAAGCAGGCGGCCGCTTTCCTGATCGATCTGCCAGAGGGCTTCCTGGACCCCGGTCTGCCAGGCCAGCCGCAGGTTCTCGCGGCGGTCGGTCAGGGAGCGGACGCCGGCGGTCAGGGCGAACCCCACCGGCAGGGCGATCAGCCCCAGCAGGGCGACCAGCAGGTTCCCCCGCACTCCCAGCGAGGGGAATTCCCCGAATAGCAGGCGGTGGGAGAGCAGGATCAGCCACCCCAACACCCAGGCGGTGCCGGCCGCCCAGGCGGGCAGGCCTGCGGGGTTCGGCGGCGGCGGGGGACTGCGGCCCACGAGGAGCGCCAGGTGCCGGCTGGAGGGGTCGAGGGGGAGGATCCGGCCCAGCCAGTCCCCTTCCCGGACGGCGGCTCCCA
>CAZKPI010000865.1:0-2184 GCA_964554555.1 uncultured bacterium | reverse complement strand
AGTCGATGTAGCACGAAAAGCACCCCTCCTGGGTTTCGGCGAAACCCGTGAAAAAACCCGTCATCCCGAATGCCGACAGGTGCTCCTGGGCGGCGGTGGTATCCACCGAGATCCAGTCTGGAAGATGCAACTGCCTCACCCAGCCCGTGGGCCATGGGGTGCTCTGCAGGGACTTCCCCCTTCCCACCAGCTTGGCCCCGAGAATGAGAAGCGGGATGTCGCCCTCGCGACAGCGGTTGACGATCTTCTGCGCCTCCTCAAATTCCATGGCACCTTCAACCAGATGGATCATGGTCTTGTCAAACGGCCTTCGGTAACGGGCGCTGAGGGCCTCTGGCATGGTTGTCGGGGCCCCTCCCCCCGAAGCGTGATGCTTTCTCACCAGGGCGATGAACTCGTCCAGTTCGGCAACAGAAAGAGGCGTGTAGCCGACTGCACCAATGAGTGACAGGATTTTCCCGCACCGGCCATCCTGAAACCAGGTCAGATCACGGGAAGAGAAGTTGGGAACAATCCCGGCGGCGCGGCAGGCTTCCAAGATGGGGATGAAGTCAGGGTGGCTGACCGGGTCACCACCCCCAATGGCCACCTCGAAGACTTTCATTTTCCCCAGTGCCTGGATGACCGCCATGATCGCTCCGAGGTCCGCGTGTCTCCCTGCGGGTGTGGAGTCCTGGTAGCAGAAGCGGCACCCGAAGCGGCATTGGTCGGTAATCTTCAGATCGACGAGCTCGGGAACGGTAGCCACCAGCGGCGTTGATGGGCTCTGGCCAATGAAGGAGAATCTGACCCGGCTCCCTGATTCCCGGTCGAAAAACGTCCAGAACTGGTTGGGATCCCATCGACAGACCTCGTCCCTTCCGACCTCCAGTTCCAGGCCAGACCACCTCCCCATGCTGATGACCTCTTCAAACGCCAGGGGAGGGTCCCAGTCGTCGTAGGCGATGATCACGGCATCGGGCTGAAGAACATATCTCGCCAGTTGCCGGAAAAACTCGGTATCGATCTGGCCAGTGTGGTAATTTCGCGGGAGCCCGCCATACCACCAGATGTGATCATCAGTTCCGCCTAACCATCTGTCCTCTCGAAAGAACTCATCCTCGAGGTTCACCTGCAGAAGGTCGGGAAGCGCAACCTCCTTGAGGATCTTCCTGGTTTCCTCAATCACGTCAGGATCTTCCGAACTTCGGCTCCACCCTCGGACGTTTCTCATGAGGGCCCGCACCAGGTATTTTGCCTTCCTGGCCTTTGACGCCAAGAGGAACTCTCTCGAATTGATGTAGGCGTCCCGAACCTCCACCCCATCAGGCATGAACAGGAGGGAATGGACGCTCGAACTGTTCGTAGCAAAGTTCTTCCGGTAGCTGTGGACCCGGATTCTTGGGACCATCGAACTCATGGTTCGTCCTCCTTTCTCATGGAAGACCGTCTCTGCCTGCCCAGGCGGTTCCGCGGCAACGAGGGTTGCGGCAACTTTCCGGCTTCCGCACGCTGCCCGCCTGTTGGCGGTCCCGGCGGCCCGACCCGTGCGACATGCGCTGGGCTGGGCCGGTTGCCACCCCGGCCCCTGGGCTCCGGATGCACTTGTCAAACAGCTTCGGGGAAAACAAAAGCGCCGAACCTGTTGCCGATGGCCCGTTTCTGAGAAAACGAAAACCATCGAGGTTCAGCGCTTCTGCAATGAACATATCCAGTTCCATCGGAAAGTCAAGGCTGATCTCGTGCCTTGCCCTGTGTTGGAGGCTATCTGCGGATCAGTCGTTCCTGCTGTATGGGAAAAAAGGGGAAGCCACTGCGAGCCTCCCATGTCTCTCCCATTTTTTCCCTATGACGCGGCGGGTGCCGGGGAAGGCGCTGTCTGGACGGGAGTTCTGGCGAAGATCACCTCCAGCAGTGACCACCCACTGCACCACAACCAGACCGTTGCTCCGATCGCCGCGATCAGCCACAGCGGCATGACGGCCAGGATTGCCTGACTCATTGGACAACGCCGCCGCCTTCCGCTTGGGCTGACGCTGGCGGCCGAATGGCGCGGCGGGGCAGGAGAACTCCATCGGACGACCCGGCCGGGCCGATGCTCGATGGAGAGCTTGGGTCCGGCGGCCTGGAGAGCCGCCTGGGCTTCGGGCCCGGTGGTGAGCAGTCTGACAGCATTCTTCCGCCCCTCGCGCATCCATGCGGGGA
>CAZKPI010000864.1:0-2185 GCA_964554555.1 uncultured bacterium | reverse complement strand
CACTTCGAGAACTTCGGCGGCCACCCCGAGGAAGACGCCGATGCCCTGCTGTTCGCCCTGGAGATGGACCGCGCCCCTGCCCCCGTCGCCGCCCCCGTTCCCGCCCGGACCGAGGAGGAGTTCGATCCCTCGCTCGAGATGCCCCCGCGCAAAAAGCCCAGAGGGCAACAGGAACCCGGCAAACCGGCCTTCACCATGGTTTACGACCCGATGGCCCCGCGTGACGCCCAGCCGCGCCGCCGCGGGTCGTCCGGCCGGCGCCGGTCCAAGGGCGGCAAACGCCGCCACCATGGCGGCGGACAGCGGCCGCCATCGCCGCGGCCATGACCATCGAACCCTTCGTCAAGAAGCGGGCGATCTTCTCCGGGGCGGTGATGCTTCCATGCCTCCTGCTGGCGCAGTATCTCGGGTATGATTCCATTCTGCTGACGGGGCTGATCGCCGGCATCACCGGCGGCGTGTCGGTGGTGCTGTTCCCCGACCCGAACCGTCAGCCCTGAACACGCCGCCTGCCCGCCCGCCCGCCTCGGCCATCCTGGGGCTCGACCTGGCCGAGCGGGTCGGGGTCTGCGTGCTGGCCATCCGCGGCCATGTCCGGCTCTGGAGTGACAGCCTGGCGCTGGCCCGGCGCGATCCGCAGGAGCGCCTGCTCAACCTCCAGCGGCTCCTGCGCGAGGTGATCGCCCGGTATCCCCACCTCGAGGTGGCCATCGAGGACGTCTTCCTGCCGGCTCGTACCTCGCGCAAGACGCCGATCTCCCTGGGCGAACTGCGCGGGGTGGCCCGTCTCTGCGCGGCGGAAGCCGGGCTTCCCGTCTTCTTCTACCCCCCGGCGACGGTCAAGCAGACCATCACCGGGTCCGGACGGGCGACCAAGGAGGACGTGGTGCGCTGGATCGAAGCGGAGTTCGGGAGGCGGGTGAAGGACCACAACGAGGCCGACGCCATCAGCATCGCCTACACCCACTGGCTGTCGCGGGCGTTCCGGTCACCGGGTCCGGAAGGGAAGACAGCCGGAAGACCCGGTCTGCGGCAGGGTTGAATTCGGTGCGGAGGTGTGGTATTCTCCCCACCGCCAAGGTCCCGGGGTGCGTTTCCGCCCGGCGAACGGGCATCCCCCGGGGGAACCTGTCGTGCATCAGTATCTACTGGAGGAGTATCATGCAAAGTCGCGTCAAGTGGTTCAACAATGCCAAGGGTTTCGGTTTCATCGAGAACACCGACGGAGGCAAGGACATCTTCGTCCATTACAAGCAGATCATGGGCGACGGGTACAAGTCCCTGCAGGAAGGCCAGACCGTGGAGTTCGAGGTCGAGCAGGGCCCCAAGGGTCCTCAGGCCGTGAACGTTCGCGTGGTCTGAACCGACAACGAACCAACCAGGGGCGGACGGGCCACGGCCGGTTCGCCCCTTTCCTTTCCGGTCCGCCCCGATCCCGAACCGGTCCTGATGGCCGGCCCCCGGTCGGACCCCGGTAGAGAAACCGCTCGCAGGAGGCATTCGTCGCCATGGAAGACCTTTCCCAACTGAACATCGAACAGCAGCAGCGCCTGAGCGTCATCGAGGACCTGCGCAAGGAGGGCCTGGAACCCTTCGGGCGCCGTTTTGACCGGACCCACACCACCGAAACCGGCAAACAGGCTTTCCTCGAGGCCGAGAAGGCCCAGGGTCCGTCGGAGCACTTCGAGTGGGGCCCGGTGAAGGTCGCCGGCCGCCTGGTCGCGAAGCGCGAGCAGGGCAAGACGGCGTTCGGCCATCTCGAGGACATGTGGGGCAGACTGCAGGTCTACTTCCGGAAGGACGTCCTCGGGGAGGCGGGCTTTGCGCTTTTGAAGAAAATCTATGTCGGCGACATCCTCGGCATCGAGGGGATGCTGTTCCGCACCCGTACCGGCGAGGTCACGGTGCGCGCCACTGCGGTGACCATCCTGGCGAAGGCGATCAACCCGATGCCCGAGAAGTTCCACGGGCTGACCGACGTCGAGACACGCTACCGCCAGCGGTACGTCGACCTGCTGTCCAATGCCGAAGTGCGCCAGACCTTCGTCAAGCGCAGTCGGATCGTCCAACTGGTGCGCGAATTCATGGTCCGGAAGGGGTTCCTCGAAGTGGAGACCCCGATGATGCACCCCATCGCCGGGGGTGCGGCGGCACGGCCGTTCGTCACCCACCACAACGCCCTCGA
>CAZKPI010000863.1:0-2192 GCA_964554555.1 uncultured bacterium | reverse complement strand
TTGGCGGGCGACGAGGAGGCCGGGAGGGATGGGCCGCTTCAGGCCTTTCAGGAACCGGATCGTGGTCTGGTCGCCGGGCTTGGCTTCCAGAGCTTTCAGATAGGCATCCCCGGCGGCCTGGAATTCCTTGCTTTCCGAATGCAGGCGCGCCACCCAGGTCCAGGCCTCCGCATTCATCGGGTTAGCCTGGGCCGCCTGCTGGAACCGGTCCATGGCCTCCTTTTTCTGCCCCTGCTGGTAGAAGAGATACCCCCATTTGCGCAGGGCTTCCGACAGGAAGGCCTGGACCGCCGGCTTCTTCGGGGTGTCGGGGAACTCCTTCAGATATTCCTGCCAGGCCACCGCCTCACGGGCGGCGAAGCCCATCTGGCCGAGAATCCGGGCCCGGCGGTACAGATACACCTTGCGGTTGGCGGGGTCGCTCTCGGCCTGGAAGTTCAATTTCTGAAGTTCCCGGTCGAGCTGGGCCCGTTCGCTTTCCCCCAGACGCAGGTCCTCCCGGACATCGGAGGCGATGGTCCGCAGGATCCGCATTTCGGCCAGCGGCTCGAAGCAGGTCTGGCAGTAGTCGGCCGCCACCGGGTTCCGGGTGCCGCACGACAGGCACTTGTTCAGGATGTGCCCGCACTTTTGGCAGACTTCATCCGTGGACTGGGCCATGGTCCGGCATTTCGGGCAGACGTTTTTCAGGGCGGAGACCACACCGGCCGTCATGGTGAAGCACAACAGCAAGGCCGTCGCCAGCAAGATCCGTTTCATGGTTGACCTCCAGGGACTCGCGGAAATGGGCCCCTCAGGCAAAGAAGGGCCGGGACCTCACCCCGGGACGGCGGTGAACAGGTCCCATTGGTTGACGTTGGAAACAAAGGCCAGATTGGCGGATTCCGCCGCCTTCTGGGATATCAGGATGCGTGAGGGCCGGAGTCCCCCCAGCAGGGTCAGGATCGGTTTGATGGCCTCCCGGTCGAGGTTGTGGCGGGCGGGGCGGAACACGAACCACTCCCGGCCGTCGAAGCACCCGAGGTACGACCGGTCCTGAAAACGAATGCGATACAGGAGAGGGCGGGCAAAACTGAAAACCCCGTAGGAGGAGGCCAGAAACCCCCGCACCAGCACGTATTTGGGCGGCAGGGGAGGCCCCAGGAAGGGAAGCAGGGGCTCGGCCAGGGCTTCGTCCAGGTCGGCCGCGAACGGGGTCGCCTCGGCGCCCGGGGCGGGCTCGGAATCGTCGGTCTGGATCCATCCGTAGGTGCGGTCCCGCTTGAGACCGATCGATTCGAGGTCGGCAAGCACCTCCTCGGTGTCGGCCAGGTAGACCAGCCCGGAATACTTGCGGGTCCTCGCCTCCTGGGCCAGACCGGTCACCAGCTTCCTGGCCAGGATGGGGTTCCGGAAATCGGGATGAAGCCGCCACTTGACCACGCACCCCGTGCCGTCCGGCCCGGGAATCATGTCGGCATACCCGAAAATGGTCGAGCCAAAGGCCAGCACCCACGAAGACCCGGGGGTGCGGGCCACCACTTTGTGGTTCATCCGGCAGGTTTCCGACGCATCCAGCCACCCGCCCTCGAGCGTTTCCCGGCAACGCTGCATGTCGACGACCGATTCCGGGTCTTCCTCGTAGGAAAACACCCGGAACTCGATGCGTCGGATCAAGTCATTCATGAGAATCGCCTGGGGCCTACTTTACCCAAAACCATTCGGAGACACAAGTTCCCCTCTTCGGGGTCTCCCGGGGATGGTTCCCCGGGGGAGCCGGTCCTCCCAGACCCCCGGAAAAGCAAAACCCCGGAACTCCAGTGCGGGAGCCCCGGGATTGGGAGGACGGGGGGATTACTGGCCCTTGCCGCAGGGCTTACTGCAAACCTTGCGGAAGTGGCCCTTGGTGTGCTGGCCGTTCTTGTCATAGTGGCCCTTCACGAAGGTCTTGCACTTCTTGCCGGTGATGGCCTTCTTCACGGCGACGCCGGTGTCCATGACCTTGTTCTGGACAGCATCGAAAACCTTGGTGCCGGCCACTTTGCCCTTCTCGTAACCCTTCTTGAAGGCGCACTTGATCTTGTTGAGGAACCCGCAACCGTGCTGTCCGGCCTGTCCGGCCTGCCCGGCCTGTCCGGCCTGGCCGGCCTGGCCAACCTGCCCGGCCTGCCCGGTCTGGCCGCTCTGGCCGCTCTGGCCCGGATTGCCGGCGA
>CAZKPI010000862.1:0-2194 GCA_964554555.1 uncultured bacterium | reverse complement strand
GGCCTGGCCCCATTGAAACAGAGTCCGACAGGGGGTAAGATGATGGATTTCGAACGCTCCCCCATTTCTGCAGGAAAATTCGTCGGGGCTATGAGGAAGGGTCATGTCGAACATCTTTGAACTGTGCGAACCACGGGACGATGTCGCCGCAGGGCGGGTCAAGGACGAGGAGTTTGCCGCCGATCTATCCCGCGTCATCAACGGGACAGCCACCGCCGAGTACGCAGACCCCGCCATCTTTTTCCGCCACACCCACCCCACCAGAGGCCTGAAAACCCTCCTCGAGACCGCCTGTCGCCGACTCAGCGGCAAGGGCGGCGAGCTCAACTCCATCATCCGCCTGGATACCCAGTACGGCGGCGGCAAGACGCATGCGCTCATTGCCCTGATCCACGCCGTCCAAGGAATGAAGGGGGTGGACCGCCCGGAGGAGTTCGTCGATCCCAAGTTCCTGCCCAAGGGCAATGTGAGAATCGCCGCCCTTGACGGAGAAAACAGCGATCCGGCCAACGGCCTCAAGCTCGCCAAGGGTGTGGTGGCCCGCAGTCTGTGGGGGGAGATGGCCTTCCGGCTTGCCGGGGAAGAGGGGTTCAAACGGGTCAAAGACAGTGACGCCCGCCACCTGGCACCCGGCACCGAGACGATTGTCGAGCTGTTCGGGAACGACCCCGTGATGATCGTCATCGACGAGATCTCCCTCTACCTGCGCAAGGCCGCCAAGGCTTACCCGGAGGCAGTGGACCAGTTCCCCGCCTTCCTGCAGGCCTTGGTCAAGGCGGTTTCCTCCACCCCCAGGGCCGTTCTGGTCTGCACGCTGGCTGTCCGCGCCGACACCCAGGAAGGGGTCGATGCCTACCGGAACGAACAGCAGGCCGCCCTCGAGGCGTTCGCGGAATCCGAGTCGGTCCTGGCCCGCAAGACTCTGCAACTTGATCCGACCGAGGGCGACGAGACCGTCCAGGTTCTGCGCCGGCGCTTGTTCAAGACCATCCGGGATGACCAGGCCAAGGAGATCGTGGCCCACTACGCCAAGCTCTGGGACCGCTACCGCGACCAGCTGTCCCCCGAGGCGGCCAGCCCCGAAACGCGCGACCAATTCCGGGCCGGATTTCCCTTCCACCCTGAGACGATGAACGTCCTGGTGGAAAAGCTGTCCAGCCTGTCCACCTTCCAGCGAACCCGGGGCATGCTCCGACTGCTGGCCCGCACCGTCCACCACCTGTGGAAGAACCAACCTTCCGACGCCGCCGCCATCCACCCGCACCACATCGATCCCGGGTTCGTCCGGATCCGCGACGAGATCACCACCCGGCTCGGCCAGGGCGCGTATGCCCCGGCCCTGGCCTCCGATATCAGCGCCGCCGCCGGCACCGACCCCTCCACCGCGGAGAAGATCGACGCCCGCGACAACCCGGGCCGCCCACCGGTGGCCAGCTATGTCGCCCGCACCATCTTCCTGCACACCCTGGCCTTTGGCGAGAACGCCCAGGGCCTCGCCCCCGCCCGCCTGCGATTCGCCGTCGCCTGCCCCGCCATCGAGCCGAGCTTCGTCGAATCCGCCCGCAAGCGCTTCGCCGAGGAATCCCTGTATCTCGACGACCGCCCGGGCGCCCCCCTCCGCTTCCGGGTCGAACCCAACCTGACCCAGATGATCGCCCACGCCATGCGGGAGGTCGATGCCGATGATCTCCGCAAGACCCTGAACGTGAAGGTGAAGGATCTCTTCGGCGGCAAGCAGGGCGATTTCCAACTGGTGGCGTTCCCCGCCGGCCCGTATGAGATCCCCGACGATCTGGGCGACGGACGCCCCTACCTCGTGCTGATCAACTACGATGCCTTTGCGGTCGGCGAGAATCCGGGGGCGCTCCCCGACGAGCTGGTCCGCATGGCGACCCGCAAGGGGGTGAAAGAGGAGATCCGCCTCCTGCGCAACAACCTGGTCTTCGTCGTGGCCGACGAACGACTGCGCAGTGAGATGAAACAGGCGATGCGCCGTCATCTCGCCCTGCAGGACCTCCTCAACTCCGGCAAGCTCGAAGAGCTGGCCGACCACCAGCAGCGCCGCCTGAAAGAGGAAGCCGAGAAGTCGCGCACCACTCTGGCCATCGCCATCCTTCAGTGCTACCGCCATCTGTTCTACCCCAGCCATGGCGGAGGGTTCGGCGCCGAGGCCCGCCTCGGCCACACCACCATT
>CAZKPI010000861.1:0-2196 GCA_964554555.1 uncultured bacterium | reverse complement strand
CGGCCGCCCACGGCAGGGAAAGGGTGGCTCCGGGCGGCAGTTTGGCGAACCCCTGGAAAATGCAGGCGGGGCTGTCGATGCGGCCGAACGCCAGATACTGGCGAAGCGCCGGCTCGTCGAGCGGGGGGGGCCACCCGGCCAGGGGCAGGAAGGCCTTCAGCTCCGAGGCGAAATACCAGCCGCCCCGCCAGAAGCCGTAATAGAGGGGCTTTTCGCCGAACCGGTCGCGGCCGAGATGCAGAACCCCGTCGCGGTCGTCCCAGAGGGCGAAGGCATACATGCCGGCGGCCCGCTCCAGGGCCGTGGCGAGCCCCCAGGACTCGACCGCCCGCAGGAAGACCTCGGCGTCGGAAGCGCCGCGGAACCTCTCCCCGTCACGCTCGAATCCCGACCGCCAGGCCGGGGCGCTGTAGAGTTCGCCGTTCCAGGACAGGACAAACCGGCCGGAGGGCGAGACCATCGGCTGGCGCGCCGCGGGCGTGGGATCCATGATGGCGAGCAGGCGGTGGCCCAAGCCGACCCGTCCGTCCGGGGAACACCAGGTTCCCTCGCCGTCCGGACCCCGGTGGGCGAGCTGTCTGACCATCCCCGCCAGGAGCCATGGTTCGGGAGCCGGCCCGCGGCGCGGAAGAAGGAACCCGGCAATGCCGCACATCGTGCCACCCCGTCGCGCGTTTGGCCAGATTGTAGGGCAACGGACCGGGGATGGCAATACCGGCCGGGGGTTACCGGCCGGCCAGGACCTGCCGGTAGACCTCGCCCAGTTGCGGGAAGATCCGGGAGGCGGAGAATTCGCGCCGGCACCGGAGGCGGGCGGCCTGGCCAAGGCGACGGCGCAGAACCGGGTCGCGGATGAGCCGTTCCAGGGCGGCGGCCAGCCCCGCCGCGTCGCCGACGGGGACAAGCAGGCCGCTGATCCCGGGCTCGACGCTTTCCCGGCACCCCGGGGCCTCGGTGGTGACGACGGGCAGGCCCGCCGCCATGGCTTCCAGGCAGGCCACCGACAGCCCTTCGCGATAGGAGGGCAGACAGAAGATGTCAGCCTGCGCCAGCAGGGCGTCGGTGTCCTCCTGGTGGCCGAGCCGGTCAACTCCGTGGCGGGCCGCCAGCGCGTCCAGTTCCGCCTCAGCCAGGGCGTCAGGGCTCCCTGCATCGAGGGTGCCGACCAGCAGAAACCGGAGGGGCATGCCGGGCAGGCGGCCGCGGAGCAGAGCGGCGGCCTGGCAGAACTCCCGCACCCCCTTGGCCTCGATGAGGCGGGCAGTCATCAAAACGGTGGTCGGGGCCCCGACGGGGCGCGGCTGGTCCGGCCCTCCCTCCCTCAGCAGGATGCCGTTCCCCCGGATGATCGTGGTCTTGCCGTCGGCGACGATGTGATACCGGCGGAAGAACGCCTGATCGTCGGGGTTCTGGAAGATGACCCGCGCGGCCCGCCGCAGTGACAGGCGGTAGAGGTTGCGCAGAAGGAACTGCATCGTCCGGAAACGGTCGTGGATGAAGATCGACCCCAGCCCGGTGATGGTCGCCACCACGCGGGTGCGGGGCGACCACCGGGCGGCGAGGCACCCGTAGATGACGGGCTTGGCCATGAAGGCGTGCAGAAGGTCGGGAGCAAGATCGCCCAGCATCGCCCCGAGCTTCCGGCAGGTGCACCACTCGGCCAGCAGGGAGGTTCCCAGGCGGTCGAGGGGGAACTCGCGCACCTCCAGGCCGAGGTCGCGCAGGCGCTGGACATACGGGCCGGGCGGCGACAGGACAGTGACCCGGGCCCCCTGCCTGGCCAGTTCCTGCATCCAGGGGCCCCGGAACTTCCACAGCGTGAAGTCCTGGTTGCCGAGGAAGGCGAGCCGCACACCGGGAGGCAGTCCCAGCGGAGAACTTTGCCCTCCGGCGCCAGGCAGGGAACCGGTCCGGGTGCCGCACGGCAAGTCGGGCCGGGCCCCAGCCAGGGAGCCGGCAAGCGGGTCAGGCCGGCCCGGCGAACCGCGCCCGGCCTGGGCCAGGGAATCCTGCATGGTGGTCCCGGGGTGCTCCTTCCGCCCGGCGGCGATGCGTCGGCGCGGCGGGGAATCCTTCGTCAGCCCCCTCCTGCGACATGCCGGGGGCGCCAGAATACCACGACCGGCCGCCGCACAAAAACCCGCCGCCAATTCCCAGGAATCGCGATGGACTGACACCCGTTGGCCCCCCAGGGAA
>CAZKPI010000860.1:0-2198 GCA_964554555.1 uncultured bacterium | reverse complement strand
AGGGGGAAGAGGACGACCGTCTGAAAGACCTGCTGTTCCGGCCCGCCGCCGCCGCCGATGGGGCCCCCGGCACCACCAACTGGTGGGTCCCCAAGCGGCCCGGCATCTTTTACGCCAAGCGCCGCTCGACCGTCAGCACGGGAGGCGACCGGCTGTCCCTCCCCGGCCGGATCTGGCTGACCAAACCCTTCATCCTGATCGTGGAAAAGGGCGACCTGGCGATCCCCCACAAGATGGAAAGCCCGGTCTCCGGGGGCGCCCCGGAGACCCTGTGCTCGCTGGTCGTCCTGGAAGGGAACCTCCTGGTGGGCACCACCGACGAGATCCATGCCTACCTGGTGGCTCTCAACCCCGGCCCCAGCGGACACGGAGGCGGGGGCCGGGTGCTGTCAGCCGACCCGCCGCCGGGTTCGGTCCGCCGCCTGAACGTGTTTGGGGGAGTGGCCGCCTGGGAAATGGGCCTGTACCGGTCCGACCCCGTCCGGACGACGATGGGGGACTTCACCGACGGCGGGACGATCCGCTACAACCCGCGGTTCAACCCCAGTTCCGAGGTCTACCCGGCCTCCCGGATGTTCCTGATGGAAGAAAAGGCCAGCCAGATCCTGATTACGGGGGCCGACTGATGCGGCGCGGGCTTTCGCTGGTGGAGATCCTGGTGGCGGTGGCAGTGTGCTCGCTCGCCCTGGGGCCGATGGTCAACCTGCTGAGTTCCTCGAACCGGGCCAGCACCGCCTCGATCTACGAGGTCATGGCCGTCCATTACGCTTCGGAACTGGCCGACCAGATGACCCGGTTCTCGGGGCGGCTGGACGACATCCTGGCCGATGCGAGGATCCGCACCGGCAATTCCTCCCTGACCCTGGAGGACCTGCTGACCGACCCGGGTTTCACCAACGAACTGCGCCTCCACCTGGACGAGACCCGGGCCGTCCCCTTCCAGGCCAACGGGGTGCCCCTGAAAGCGTCCCTGTTCGTTTCACCGCTCCACGCCCGGTTCACCGACCGGCGGTTCGAGGTCCGGCCCCTCAGCACGACCGGAGCGACCCTCCTGGGCGGGGGTGTCTTCTGGGACGTCAAGATCATCCTGTCCTGGCAGTTGTCGCCGTCCGAGCCTCCGGACAAGCACAAGGCCGAGTTCTCGGTCATTCTGCGGGAATGAAGGGGATGAGGAAAATGGGGAAGGGGCGCCTGGGCGGCAGGATGGCCGGAGGAGGGGCATTCCTGCCCCGGATCGACGGCCGGCCGGGATTCCCCGGGAGGTTGCGCCGGACGCGGGGGTTCACCTTCGTCGAGGTGACGATCGTGGCGGCCCTTTCCCTGATGCTCCTCCTTTTCATCCAGTCGTTTTTTTCCTCAGGCATCCGCAGTACGCTGAAAGGCACCGACACCCTCGAGTCGATCCGGGCGGCGAGTCTGCTGTTCGCACAGATCCGCAAGGACCTCATGGCGTGCCAGTCGATCCAGACCGGGGCGGCCTCGGTGACCATGGGGGTGAACGCCCTGAACCTGCCGGCCGCCTTCCCCGTTTCCGACCTGCTGACGTTCTGCGCCCGCAATGCCACCACCACGTATTCCCTGCAGACCTCCCCCCGCGGCAAGTTCATCCTGCGCACCTTCACGCCGACGGTGGGGCCGACCGAGACGAGGTCGTTCGGCATTCCCCGGGTGAAGGCGTTCGAGGTGGTTCAGGTCAAGAAGCATCACCGGATCCTGTCGACCCTCATGTCCCCCAGTCAGCTGTTGGTCAACGTGGTCATCGATTCCGACGACCCCCGCGTGCCGACCAAGGAGATCCGGTTGTCGTCGGTGTTCATCTCCCAGCAGATGTACAACACCAACTGGAATTACTTTTTCCCCTGACCCCGCAAATTGGTTGAAACCTTGCTTTCTGGCATAGCATAATAGAAGAGAGGCCTCAGAGGCCGAAAGGAGGAAGAGGAGGAGGCCCCCTTAATGACAGGGCATTTCCGGTTCCTGACCGGAACCGGTTGACAGGTTTTCCCAAATCAAACTGACAAGGAGAGTCCAATGGCCATCCGATCGTCACGGTTTTTCCTGGTTCTGTCCGCAGTCCTCGTTCTGGCAATTTGTACTGGCGCGTCCGGCAGTATCATCGGTACCGAGCCCCTCATCCAGGCCAAGATCTGGGCCGACCGCATCGAGGGCCTGATCAAGGAGAACAAGAACGCCCAGGT
>CAZKPI010000859.1:0-2202 GCA_964554555.1 uncultured bacterium | reverse complement strand
CCCCGCGATCTCCAGCGGCGGTTCCCCCCCGACCGCGTCGTCTCGGTCGAAATCGACCGCCGCCACACCCTCCCCCTCTGGAAACCCCTGGCCGTCGTCGGCGCCGCGTTCCTGACCGTCGGCTCCCTGTTCCTGATCGCCTGGCGCCGGCTCCGCTGAGGCCCTTTCGACCAACCCCATCCTTTTTCCGCGGGGGACCGCGTCAAGGCCGGCCGCCGGGGCTTCGTCCCTTTACCCCCCACAGGGGCCCCCCGACCTGGATTCCTGCTTCGACGCCCGCCGACACGCGGAGAGACGATCCCCGGGCGGTGGCCCGCCTCCCCGCAAGGGCTCCCTCCGGGCCGAAGGTCAAAGGCCTGCCTCTCCACTGCCCCGCGCACCGGACCAGCCGAGGGAAACCGGCCAACACCAGGGCGAAAGCGGGCCGCAGGCGCCGCGATGGCGCATCCTGCGCACCACCCCACCCGCCCCCCTTTTCCGACGGGCCCTGGCGGCTCGTCGTCAGCCCCCGTTCATTTCCCGGGGGTCGGCCGGGAGGGCTCGAGGCTGAGACTGAGGGCTTTGAACGCGGCAGGGGAAAATCCCGACAGGGTCACGGACGCGGTCGCCGCGAAGGTTGGCCGGCCCAGCAGGACCGCCTCCCCATCCCACCGGGCGCGGAACTGGTCATGGGGGAGGGCGCACAGCCCGATCAGCGGGTCGGCCAGGTAGACCGTGGTCGAGGACAGGCCGATCAGGGCCACCGCGTGCAGATTCCTGACCCCGCCGAACTCGACGCTGAGCAGAACCGGCAGGTCGGCGGCGGCCAGTTCCTCGAGGGTCGTGGTCACGGGCCTGGCCTCCGGGAAGCCAAGCACCCGGGCCCCGCCCGCCATCTCGTCACAGCTCGTGCCGTTCATGCCCGCCTCCATGGCCAGCGCGGAATCCCGTTCGGGAATCACCCGTCCGTACAGCCGGGCCACCGTCGCCAGACTGCTCGGCGCGCAGGAATACCCGGTCGACTGCAGTACCACCCCGGAATGCCGGTCGAGCTCGGGGTTGCCTAGGATCGACACCATCGGCCACAGGGTGAGCAGTTCCACTCCGGTCATGACCAGGCACGAGATGGCGACCAGCACCAGGGTCCGGCGCAACCGGCGGTCCTCGCGGCCGATCACCCACTGCGTGGTGCCAAGAAAGACCAGGAGCGAGCGCAGGGTGATCATGGCGAACTGCACGCGGAACCGGGAGACGGGCTTGAGGAACGTCTCGAGCCCGGCCCAGTCACGGGCCGCCAGATAGACTCCCCCCAGCAGGACGGACACCCCGGCCAGCCGTTTCCAGCTGATGCTCTCGCGGCGCGACAGGTCGGCCAGGGTGGTGCCCGCGGCCTGCAGTCGCCGGCCGTACCACAAGCCGAACAGGCCGGCCCCGATGGTCACCCCCCATCCCATCAGGAACCGGAAACCTTTCCAAAGCCAGAGTTGCGTCAGCGGATCCACGTGCCCCCCCGTGTCACCTCCCGGTTCGCTTGCCGAGAGGTTTCCCCCCATGGTATCAAAGATGAAAACCCGATTCCACAGGAGGAGAGGACCCGTGCCCCCCCCCGCCCCCCCCGAGGTCTACACCGTGACCTGGTGCCCCCATTGCGTCAACCTGCTGTCCTGGCTCGAACAGGAAGGCATCCCCTACCGGAACCACGACGTCGATGCCAGCGACGCCGACTGGCAGGCGGCCTTGCGGCTGACCGGCGGCATCGACATCGTCCCCGTCATCGAACGGGGCGGCCAGGCGGTCTGGGGGGCCTTCACGCCGGCCCTTAAGGCCCGGGTCAGGAGCCTGGCCGCCCTTTCCCCCGCCCGCCCATGAATTTTTCCAAATAAACCGGGGCCGGGAAGCATCTATCTTGGTGGAGACACCCGACAGGCTCGAACAGGAAGCGCAGGAAGCCCTGCGGCAGTTCCGGCAGGGCCACCCGCAGGGACTGCGGCGGCTCGTCGACCTGCTCGGCCCCCGGATTCTCAGTTTCCTTCATCGCCTGCTGGGCCAGGCGGCCGACGCGGAGGACGCCCTCCAGGAAACCTTTGCCACCGTCGTCGCCAAGGCCGGCCAGCAGAACGCGGAGGTCGGCACCGTGACCGGATGGATCTACCGGATCGCCCGCAACCACGGCCTGCAGATATTGCGCCGCCGGCAGTCGGATAGCCGGCGCGCCGCGCCGCC
>CAZKPI010000858.1:565-2202 GCA_964554555.1 uncultured bacterium | reverse complement strand
AGAGTGGACGGGGAAACCGCTAGTCATGAAAACGATGAAGGTCCAGAAGGACGACACCTGGAAGTGGATCCTGGTCTTCCTCCTGTCCGGGTGTTTGGTGTATTTCAGCATCCAGGCCTACCACTCCATGAAGGTGCACATGGAGGTGTTCCTGCCCCCTGAGGACTACAAGGAGGGCGATTCCTACGACCTGGAACAGAAGATCATGCAGAGGAACCATCCGGCCCCCGCCACCGCGGCCGCCGCCGTCCCCCCGGCCATCGCGACACCCGCAACGCCAGCCGGCGACATGCCCGACATCATCGAGACCCCCGACACCGTCTTTCCCGGGCTGACCGCCACCGGACCCGCGGCCGGCCAACCCGCCGAGGGAGGAACGACCAGGCCTGCCCCGCCGCTGTCTCCGGCCCCGTCCATCCCCGCAACACCATGAGCGCCCGGGCCGGTTCCGGGAATGGGATGTTCGCCGGTCCGGGGATGAGGGAATGAGCGGCGAACCCACCCTTCCCGACCTCGCGTTCTTCCGGCAGGCCAGCTCCCTGGAGGACTTCCGGAGACTGCCGGGCTGGCAGGACCACGACCTGGAAACCCTCGTCAGCCGCCTGCGGACCCGCTGGCAGGAACTCGCCCGGGAGGCGACCACCCCGCCAGCGGTTTCGCCCGCCGCGCCGGACGCCCCCCCCAGACTCGACGAGATCCGGGTGGAACGCGATGGCCGGCTCTTCGTCGTCAACGGGGTCATCCACGGCATTCTCGGAGGTGGAACCGGATCCTACCGGGAGCTGATCCGCTCGACGGTGGCGCGGTCGCCCGAGCCCCTGCTGTTCGAGGCGGGTTTCAACCACCTGTATGGCGGGGCGGGCCTCGACTACACGAGTATTCCCGATTTCGCGGTGCTGGGCTTCTTCGACACCTGCAAGAAGGGCATCGACGCCGGCCGGATGTTTCCCCTGCTGATCAAGGATGCGGTCTGGGAAGCCTTCTCTCTCCTGCCCGACGACGCCCCCTTTCACCAGCTCGACCAGGAGCTCCGCCGCGGCATCGACGGCATCCTGCCCACCGCCCTCGAGATCGAATGGGACCGGCGCAAGCCCCGGCGGTTCTTCACGCTGGAGGATTATCCCAACCTCGTCCGCCGCAGTGCCTTCATGGCGGCCTTCGCCGAAGCCTGGTGCGCCAAGAACGGCCGCCCGGCCTGCCGGCTGGTGGTGGGCGACCTGCATCTCACCGAGGTGGCCTGGTTCCTGCGCCGCCCCGGCGACGTCCCCGCCGACCTGCGGGCCCTGGCGGACGCCTGCACCTCCGCCGACCCGCGCGTCCAGACCTGGCTCTACCTGCGCCGCAACCTCGTTCACAACCTGGTGGGCGGGATGGCAGGGTTTCTCGGTTTCCTGCCCTACTTCCTGGCCCTCGCCTTTGGCCTGTCCAGGCTGGTTTCCTGGGCCGGACCGCCCTGACCCGGAACCCGCCGGGGCATCCCCAAGGTTCCTGTTCGCCCGGTGGCCCCTTGGCGGTGCGCGAAACTGGCGTTTCCCGCCGCCATCCATGGCGGCCAAGGGGCACTTCCGACCTCGTGTCGGTCGGCCCCTTGGCGGTGCGCGAAACTGGCGTTTCCCGCCGCCATCCATGGCGGCCAA
>CAZKPI010000858.1:0-465 GCA_964554555.1 uncultured bacterium | reverse complement strand
GGGGCACTTCCGACCTCGTGTCGGTCGGGTCGTCACCCGCCCGCGGGAAAGGGACCGCGAAGCCGGAGGAGCCAGACCTGGCCCTGGATGTCGGCGGCGACAACGGTCCGCCCGTCGCGGCTGACGGCCACGCAGGAGAAAGGACGGAACCCGCGGAAGCGGGCGACCAACCGGCAGGAGGGCAGATGCCAGAGGCCGAGGCCGGCCTCCCCGAGCACCGTGAGAGCGTGTTCGCCGTCCGGCACGAACACCACCCCCGCGCGCTGTCGTTCTGTGGCGTCGGTCACTTGCCCCTCGATGCCGCCGACCGGTACGAGGCCGGAAGTGGGCCGCGGGCGCCAGGATGGCGCATCCTCGGCGGCCCCGACCGGCACGAGGCCGGAAGTGGGCCGCGGGCGCCAGGATGGCGCATCCTCCGCGGCCCCGACCGGCACGAGGCCGGAAGTGGGCCGCGGGCGCCAGGAT
>CAZKPI010000857.1:0-2203 GCA_964554555.1 uncultured bacterium | reverse complement strand
GCTGTCCCAGGCGAAACGGCCGTTCTGGGTCTTGGCCTTCAGGCCCTCGACCGTGATGTCGTTCAGGCCCAGGTTGAGGATGGTGTCCATCATGCCCGGCATGGATTCGCGGGCACCAGAGCGCACGGACACGAGCAGGGGGTTGGCGGCATCGCCGAAACCCTTGCCCTGGCTCTTCTCGAGACGCTTCACCGCATCGCGCACGTCCTTCTCGAGGAGACCCTTCGGATAGGTCTTCTTGTTGGCGTAGTAGTAGGTGCAGACCTCGGTGGGGATGGTGAAACCGGGTGGCACGGGGAAGCCACGGCAGGCCATCTCGGCCAGGCCGGCACCCTTGCCGCCGAGTGAATTGCGCATGCTGCCATCGCCATCGGCTTTACCGTCGCCGAAGTGGAAGATGTACTTGGGGGCTTTGGGGGGCTTCGCTGCGGCCTTGGCCATGGTGGTCCTCGGTGGTCCGGGTGGTTGGCGATGGTTCGTCGGGTGGTACCCGTGCCCGTTGGGGGGGTACTGAAGGGACCGCAAAACTAGGGTACCCGACAGGGAGGTCAACGCTCGGAACTGCAATTTCAGTGGGAGTTTTCCCCGGCGTCTGGTGCATCCAGGCGTTTCCGCGCCAGGATCAAGCCCTCTTCTCGAGTCGTGAAGGATTTCTCTAATTGGGCATCCTCGAGTTCCGTCAGCAGGCGTCCCAGACGTGGACCGGGGGGGCATCCCAGGGCTATCAGATCCCGGGCGCAGATAAGCGGTTTCCAAGTTCCGAACCGTTCCTCTTCGGCCACCTGGGCCACCATTTCCGCAAGTCCGGGCGCGTCCGGGGAACACCCTTTCCAGAACATCATAAGATCCTTGCTGTATTCATGTTGGGCCAAGCGACGACGGCGGGAAGGAGACCAGGTCGCCACTTCGGCCGGTGTCGGCTGGGCCATCAACCACCGTACCAGTTCCTGGCGGCGACGGGATCCCGGCAGGCCATCCTGCCAAGCCGCCACGATAGGAAGCGGGGTGGTATGCAGCCACAGCGCCTGACGCACGGCCATGGATGCACCAATGGGGCATCGTTCCAGGGCTTCCCCGATGATCTTCCTCGCCAAGGGGGAGGGGGTCTGCCCCGGCGGATACAATGCGCACAGATGACCACTGGATGCCAGCAGTTCCAACCAGCGGATGATGCCGGGACCGGACAGGGCCTTCTCCCATTCCTGCATGATGCGCTCGCTGCTCACACCTGCGAGGGTTCCGGCACACAACGCCTGCCAGGTCGTCTCCTCGATATGCAGGTCGAGTCGGGCGGCGAAACGCAATCCACGCAGGATGCGCAGATGGTCCTCCTGGAAACGCCGCGCGGCATCCCCGACCGTACGCAGAAGGCGTCGTTCCAGGTCGGCGATCCCTCCTACATGGTCAACCACACGACCATCGCAGCCATCCAGAAGGAGGGCATTGATGGTGAAATCGCGGCGTTCCACATCCTCGACGACGGAAGCGAAGGATACCGACGTGGGATGCCGGCCGTCGACATAGGCTCCATCGTTGCGGAAGGTCGCCACCTCGACCTGCTGACCATCCTCCAGCACAACCACCACCACGCCAAAAGCCTTGCCGACCGCCACGGTATGGGGGAACAGGCGTTCGACCTGTTCCGGAAACGCGCTGGTGGCGATGTCGACATCCTGGACCGTACGGTCCAGGAGGAGGTCCCGGACGCAGCCACCGACGAACCACGCTTCATGTCCAGCGGCTTTCAGCGTTTCGAGAACATGCCGACCACCTGTCCACGGTGGTATCGCAGGAACGATGACGGTACGAAGGCCGACTGGTGGCTTGACGATGGCGTCGTTCCGGGTCAGGACGGCAGGGTGATGGGCATGAGCAGGTAGGTGGCACCCGGTTCGCGCATGATCAGACCACGGCTCAACTCGATGGTGATCTTCTCGGATTTGAAGACCTTGAGCACGTCACCCAGGTATTGGGCATTGATGCCGAGCTTGAGCGTCGAACCGGCATACGAACAAGCCACAGGGATGCGGGCACTGCCATTCGTATAGTTCAGATTGGCGAATACGGCCTGGTCGCGATCCAGGGTCATGACGATGCCGCGGCTCGACTGGTTGGTCATGAGTGCGGCACGGCGTACTGCCGATGCGAGATCGAGGGTGACAAAGGTCACACTGGAAGCCGTATTCATGGGCAGCGCATTGCG
>CAZKPI010000856.1:0-2203 GCA_964554555.1 uncultured bacterium | reverse complement strand
TGGTGTCGAACAGGCTGAGGTAGATGTACTGCCCGTCGCGGAAGCAGGCCTCGTAGAAGGCGGCCAGCCGCCGGTATTCCTCTTCCAGCCGCCGCAGGTCCCCTTCTTCCCAGGATTCCTCGTAGTTGGGCCCGACGATGAAGTTGCGGAACCCGCAGGCGTAGAGCTTCTCCACCCCCTCGCCGAGGAACGGCAGGTTGCGGGGGGTGAAGGTGACCAGCACCTCGATCCAGGGAAAGACGGCCAGGATGGCCGGAAACTTCGGCTCGAGCGCGGCAAACGAGCCTCCCCCGTCGGGAAGGGTGCGGGTCAGATCGTGCCCGCGGCCGTGGCCGTCGAGGCTGAGCGAGACGATCAGGCCGCGGCGGCGGGCCTCCTGCAGGAAGAGCTCGTCGAGTCCGAGGCCGTTCGTGGTGACGAACAACCGAAGCGGCTTGTGGGGAGCCTGTTCACGTTGCCAGGCCAGGGCGTAGTCGGCCGTGTGGAACAGCAGGTCCTTTTCCAGCAGGGGTTCCCCGCCGAAGAACGACAGGTCGACGGTGCGGGTGCTGTGGGCGAAGCCGAACCGCACGGCGGCCTCGGCGGTGGCGCGGTCCATGGCCCGGCCGTACTTGCGGCCCACGTAGCAGTAGGTGCAACGCAGGTTGCAGTCGTGGGTCAGGTGGATGGCGAGCTTGATGGGAACCTCACTGCCGGGTGACGCTTTCGATCTGGAGCACGTAGTAGGTGCCCGGCCGGCGCCGCCCGCCCGGCCCTTCGCGGCGGCGGATGACGCGGCCGATCACGGTGACCGGGGTGCCTTCGGCGGGGGCGGGGAAGCCGCCCACCAGCGGACAGCCGTAGAACTCCCCGGCAGGGGTGCGGGGGTGGTCGGCATAGAGGTAATACCCCGCCTCGAAGAGACTGCCGTCGTCGGCCCGGCCCAGGATGCCCTTCACCAGTACCCGGCGGTCGACGAAGTCGCGCGGCCGGCCGATCAGGGCGCGCAGGGAGATCTCGGGGGCCGGCTCGGGCTGGGGCGGCTGTGGGTCTGGCCGCGGAACGCCTGCGCAGGGGGGGGGATCGGGCAGGGCGATCTCCCCCGAGCAGGGCGGCGGTTCCGGCAGAGCCACGTCACCCTGGCAGGGCGGCGGGTCGAGGGCCACCTTGCCGCGGCAGGCGGGTTCCGGCACCTGGGCCATGACCAGGTTGCCCCCATGGCCCCCGGCGAGGCCGGCCGGCCGGGGGGTGTCGGCAAAGACCTGGGCGGCAGTCAGCACCAGGAAGACGCAGACGGGCAGAGTGACCTGCCCATGCAGGAACAGCGCCAGGGTGCGGAAGAACCGGCGCTGAGGGGCGGCTCCCGGGTAGGCGGGGGGCGGGGCATGGCGCACCGGGGTGAGCATGGTTTCCTCCCACGGACGACGATGCGGTGGATCTCTTTCATTCTACCACACTCCTTCCGCCTGTCTTCCCGGCCGGAACGTCCGGGGCAGGGCGAACGCCAGCCACTGGAGCCCCTTTCAGAGCAGGCGGAAGCTCCTTGCCCCCCGCCGCCTCGCCAGGGGCCCCAGGACCCCTGGCGTTCGCCAGTGACCCGCCCGCGTCGCGGACCCTCCAGGCTTGGTGCCTTATCCCCTGGCCGGCGCTCCTTCCGACCAGCCGGGGCCGCTCCGCCTGGACCTGATCCGCGCCAGATCCATCCTGGATGGCCGGTTTCCGGGAGAGTCCCCGGTCCGTCTGTGCTACAGTGGTTGACGACGCTTCGAAGGGAGGATCGGGGGCCTGTCCACGGAACACCATACCGTCCCTGCGGGGCCGGCCCGGCCGGGCTGGGTCGGGGTGCGCGGCCTGCTTCTGCCCTTGGTGCTGTCCCTGATCCCCCTGGTCCTGCTGACGGGGATTGCCCGTGAACAGGCCCGGCGGGAGGCCGGGGACCAGGCCCGGGACTGGCTGGCCCGTACCGAGCCCCTGGGAATCAGGCTTCGCCGCGAGGCGGAACTCGAGTTCTGGGTCGCCCGGGCCGCCGACCGACTGCGGCGGTCCCTCTCCCCCCGACCGGGCCGCCGCGTGTCAGATGAAAAGACCCTTGCGCGGGCGGTCCGGGCGGCCGCCCTGCCCGGGCTACCCGCGCCCCGGATCTGGGTCTTCGCCTGCCCCGACCCCACGCTGGCCATTCCCCCTGTCCTGGTGACCGGCCCCGGCCTGGAACGGTCTCTCGGTT
>CAZKPI010000855.1:619-2211 GCA_964554555.1 uncultured bacterium | reverse complement strand
CGGGAACGCCGGCCGGCGCCGGGGCGTCGGCCGCCGGACCGGTCGCGGCGGAAGCGGGGCCGGGTTCGGCCGGGGCGGTTTCCTTCCCCTCGCCTTTGAACCGGCGGAAAGCGTCGAGGGCCTTTTCCCGCATGCGGTCCAGGCGCGCCTCGACGGCTGGCCGCTCCAGGCGCTGGTTCGAGACGGGGGCGGCGGGGCTCTTGCGGAACTCGGCGGCGTCGAAGCGGGCGACCGCTTCGGGGGTCGACAGGATGTGCGGGGTCATGAACACCATCAGGTTGGTCTTCTGGATGGTCTTGCGCTTGTTGCGGAAGGCGTGCCCGAGCACCGGGATGTTGGACAGCAGGGGCACCCGGTCCTCGACGACCGTCTTGTCCTCGCGCATCAGGCCGCCGATGACGATGGTCTCGTGGTCAGGGATGGTGATGGTGGTTTCCATCTGGCGCTTGGTGAGGACCGGCACGTTGAACTCGTACAGGTTCTCCTCCTGGCGCTTCTTCACCTCCTGGTTGATCTTCAGGGTCACCATCTCACTGCCGTTGACGCGCGGGGTGATGACCAGGTTGATGCCCACGTCCTCGTATTTGAAGTTGGTCAGGTCGAACCGGCCGCTGTCCCGGTCCTTGGTGAAGCCCTGGGGCAGGGCCACCACCTCGCCGACGGTGATCTTGGCCTCCTCGTTGTCGGTGGTCAGCAGTTGCGGGGCGGACAGGATGTTGAAGTTGGCGTTGTTCTGGTACATCCGGACCAGGGCCTTGATCTTCGACAGTTCGCCCAGATTGCCGTCGCTGAGCTTGTCGAGGTCGAGGCCGCCCTTGACCAGCCCGATCTGCAAGCCGGAGCCGCTGGTGGCCTGCGCCTTGAGCCCGAAGTTGGTGCCGCCGAACCCGCGGTAGCCGTCTTTGTTGGGGTCGATGACTCCCCACTCGATCCCCATGTTCCGGGTGAGATTGCCGCTGACCTCGGCGATCAGCACCTCGACCAGGATCTGCTGGCGCATGACGTCGAGGCCGGCCAGGACCGGCTCATACTGGGAAAACAGCTGGGGACTGCCGGTGATCAGGATCGAGTTGGTGTGGGGGTCGGCCGTGAAGGTGATCTCCTCGGGTTTGTCGCCGGCCGCCCCGGCCTTGCCCTTGGCGCGCGTCTGCGCCAGGCGGCCGAGGATCTCGGCGAGGGCCTTGGCGTCGGCGTGGCGCACGCGGTAGACCCGCACGTTGGAAGACTCGACGGGCAGTCGGCGGTCAAGGTGGGTCAGCAGTTCGGCCACCCGTGCCAGAACTTCGGGAGACCGGGTGGAGACCATGATCGAGCGGGTGCGTTTGATCGGCACGAGGCGGGTCGACTCGACCGCCACGGTCTCGGAGGCGGTGCCGCCGCCGGCGGGGGGCCGGCCCAGGCCCAGCATCTCCTGCAATTGGCGGGCGACCTCGCCCTCATCGCCGTAGCGGAGCTGGAAGACGCGGGTCAGCTCGGGGCGGGCGTCGGCGCTGGCGGTGTCGAGCCGGCCGACCAGGTCGCGGATGGCCGGGAAGTTCTCGGGGGAGGTCAGCACCAGCAGGTTGTTGTTGCGGGGGTCGGCCAGGAAGACG
>CAZKPI010000855.1:0-582 GCA_964554555.1 uncultured bacterium | reverse complement strand
GCCTGGATGATCTGCTCGAGCTGGGTCTTCAGTTCGGGGGCGGCGGCATACTGCAGGGGCACGATGTCGAGGCCGGGCTTCACCCGCCCCTTTTCGAGTTCCACCAGCACTTCCAGGGCGCGGCGGATGTTGACCGACCGCCCGGTGACGATGAGGGTGTTGGAGGGGGGGAAGACGAGCATCGAGCTGTCGGGCGGCAGGAGCGGAGCCAGGATATTCTTCGCCTCATCGACCGAGGTCTTCTCGAGGGGGATGATCTGCGTCACCAGCGTGTCGTCGGCGGAGATCCCGGAAGGGGCCGCCCCCAGGCGGGTCTCGGTGCCCGCCACCTTGGCCTGGGCCAGGGGGACGATCTTGTACATGCGGCCGGAGGGGATGGCCGTGAAGCCCTTCACCTGCAGGATCGACTCCAGGGTGGCCAGCGCCTCCTCGCGCGTCAGGCGGACCGGCGAGATGATGGTGATGGCGCCGCGCACCGCCTCGTCGATGATGAAGCCCTTTCCCGTCTCCTGGCTCAGATAGCGCAGGAGGCTGAGGATCTCGACCCCCTCGAAATTGATGGCGATGGCGTCGCCCTCGGGC
>CAZKPI010000854.1:0-2212 GCA_964554555.1 uncultured bacterium | reverse complement strand
GCTGAGGCGGTTTCGGTGGTCGGCGTGGCGGACGATGCCTGGGGGGTGCCGATGGCGGCCGTCGCGGGTTCCGCGGTCGCGGCCCCCGCGGGGGCCGCGGCGGGGGTATCGGTGGCGGGCGCCGGCCCCTGGGCGAACGCCGCCCCCGGGCGGCAGGAACAGGTCGGCGACCCCCCGGGGGTCATGCCGACGGCCAGCAGGGCCCCCATCACCAGAACGAGGGCAACAAGACGCACGAAGGTGTTCATGGTTTTCTCCCTGGAGAACCCGCTCATCCGAGGCGCCCCGGCCCTGGGGGCCGGGCGGTGACCTGCGTGAGGCGGGCGATTTCTTTCCTGGCCGCGGCCACGACTTCCTCGATCTGGTGGGTCGGGGTCTTGTTCACCTGGTGTTCCTTCCTGATCCCGAGGGTTGTGATGTCGACGTAGCCGTAACCCTCCAGTCCCAGGTGTTCGGCGATCTTCTTCCCGCAGGCCGCCGGGCACCCGTCGAGGATCAGCACCGGCACTCCCGATCGGGCATCGGCCACCATTCCCGGCAGGTGCCCGCCCAGGCCGGCGAGGCATCCCATCGCCGCATCCTTGGCGGAATCCAGGGCTTTGGCCGCTTCGTTCGACAACTGTCCGACGTTCGATCCGCCGGAACAGGCGTAGACCAGGCACCTGGCCCCACTGCCGCAGCAATCGCTCATGACGCAGTCCCCCGGCCCGTCACTGCAACAACTTCTTGACTTCCTCGACCGAGGGCACCTTCCCGGAAACCTTGACCGTGCCATCGACCGCCAGGGCGGGGGTGACCATGACGCCGAACTCCATGATGTCGTTGAGATTCGTGACCTTCACCAGTTCGTAGCTGAGTTTCAGCTCGTCGGCCGCCTGTTTGGCGGTCTCGGCGAGCTTCTGGCACTTGGCGCATCCGGTTCCGAGAATCTGGATCTTCATCGTGGATTTCCTTTCACAGAGAGTTTTTGTGGTTTTCGAAGGCCTTGTCGGCGCATTGGAAGAAGTTCAGGATGCAGGGCGTCTTCAGCGAATAGAAGACCTTCAGCCCGTCCTTCCGGATCTCCACCAACCCGTGGCTTTTCAGAATGAGAAGATGCTTGCTCATGATGGGCTGTTTACAGCCGAACTCGTCCACCAGCTGGCATACGCACAGCTCCCCATGGGCGCGCAGGTGGTCGAGGATCCGCAGTCTGAGCGGATGGGCCAAGGCCCTGGCGATGGCGGCCCGCCGTTCGAACTTCTTCTCGTCGCCCTTCATGAATTCTTTCATACCAATTTTGGAATAATAAGTCAAGGGCCTGGCTCCCGGCTCCGGCGGGCCGGCCCGTTCCACCAGCGTTGCCGGGGAAAACCCTGCGACAGGGGGGGCCCGGAGAACGGGGAGACGGGGAAATCCGGTTCGGGAGGTGGTCGGGATGGCCCGGGTGGCGGGGGGGGGCCGGGGTGGTATGATGAGGGGCATCCAGTTGCCGGGAATGTTGGATCGGGAGGTGGTCGGGTATGCGGACCGCGAGTGGCGGGTGGTGGTTGTTGCTGGGGTTTCTGGTGATCCAGGCCTGGTCGCCCGCCGGCCTGGCGGCGGGGGAGCCGGTTCCTGCCGTGGCCACGGAACCCGCGATGTCGGGGGTCGCTTCCCCGGCGGATGCGGCCGAGGGGACCGGGGGCGATGCGGTCACCCCGGGGACCGGTTCCGCCCCGTTGCCCGGAGGCCTCGACCTGGCCGGGATGGGGAAGATCCTGGCGGCGGCGGAAAGGGTGCGCCAGGTGCGGACTCCCGAGGGGTTGACGAAGAAGAGAGGCCCTTTCGACAAGGGGAGCTACGATCCGAACCGGCACCTGGCGGCCTTTCCCGCCCTTCGCCTGGCGCCCGGCCAGACCCTCGATTTCGTGTACGACCTGCAGGATCTCGGCGGCCATCCGGTGGTGTACGCCCGCCCGGCGACGGCGACGCCTTTCGCTTCCCTGGCCGAGTTCAAGAAGGAACATCCCCGACGGTATTTCCTGGGGGACCCGGTGCGCTTCCAGCCCCAGTATCTGCCGGCGATCCAGGCCGACGGCACCCCCGACGGGTTTCTTCAGCTGGCCATGCTGGTGCTGACCTCGGAGCAGTTCTACATCTTCTGGCATGCCGCCTACTACGTGCTGTGGCCGGTGATCGACCGCCCGACCCTCGACGACATTGTCAGGACGACCATTCCCCCGAATCTGCA
>CAZKPI010000853.1:453-2221 GCA_964554555.1 uncultured bacterium | reverse complement strand
CCCCGGCGGGGCGGCGGCGGCGGGCCGGCCCGGCGCGGCCGACGATGAGCCGCTCGCGCCGTTCGCCCTGAAAGCGTTCGCGGGTTTCGGGGCGGCCGCGGCGGTTCTCTACCTGACCGTGCTGGTGCCGCTGCTGCCGGTGGCCGCTCCCGCCGGCGGCGGGGCCCCGGGGGAAGGCCGGATCGTGGAAGGGAAAGTGCTCACCCGCGGCCCTGACGGGGTCGAGATCGAGCCCGGGGCGGGCAAGGAACCGGTCTGGCTGACCCTGCCCGGGACGGTCGGGGGCCGCCTCAAGGCCCGGATCCGCATGCTGCCGCCGCAGGGCGGCCGACAGCGGGCCGAAGTCCTGCACGTGCTGGAACCATGACCGCCCCCGTTGGCCGTCCGTCATCCTGCCCGCGCGGAGCGGACCGGGGCAGTGTCTACCTGCTGGTGATCGGGATCCTGTCGGTGATGATCCTGCTGTTGTTCGGGCTGTCGCGCCGGATGAGCCGGCAGATACAGCTGATGACCCTGTCTGACCAGACCCAGACGGCCTTCTATCTGCTCGAGGCCTGCGTCGAGGATGTCGTCTCGCAGATCCGGCTGGGGCTCAGGAACGGCGACCCCGCCCTGATCCGCAGTTTCACCCGGCCGGTCACCGGCGGGGCCCCCGACCTGGTCTACCATCCGAGCCAGAGCCTCGAGGCGCTGGCGGCCGAACTGAAGGCCACCCTGGCGGGGCCGCCGGGACTGCGGTTTACCGATGTCCGGCCCCTGCCCTACCCGGAGGGGGTCACCGCGGTTCCCGCCGAAGTGCAGGAACAGGAGGGCTGTGTCGCGATCACCTGCCGGCTGACCTTGCGGGGCCGCTCTTTCCGCCTGGAGGAGCGGGTTCCCTTCAAGGTCGCGGCCCGCCTCACCCCGGTTCTGCGCGAGTTCATCCTGTTTTGCGACCAGATACACCTCGAACAGGGCAGTATCGTCGGCGACGCCGACGGCATCAACATCCTCCAGGTGCAGGACGGCGAGCACCCCGACGCCCTCAGGCCCGGTTACGCCGGCATCGCCGGGAAGCCCTGGAACCTGATGCCCAACAACTCCAACCCCTTCGACGCCCACGCCAACGGCAAGGTCTTCCTCGGGCGGTCCGACCGGCCGATCGTGCTGAACCTGGCCGGCGAGGCCACCTACCGGCAGGGCGACATGTCGGAACTGTTCCACGTCACACCCCAGACCTTCCCGGCCATCAACCCCGACGGGGCCAGCTTCACGCCCCTGCCGGTCTTCCCCGACGCCGAGGGCCGGATGCTCTCTCTGCGCACCCTGCAGTTGCCCCTCGAGGTGCGCGACAGCTACGCCCTGCTCGGCCTGCTCGGGTTCGGCCTCGAGCTGGCCGACGACCATGGCGGCCCCTACGCAGGAACCCTGCTGACCATGGACTACCTGCTGGCCGGCGATCCGGGGTTCGCCACCTACCGCAGTCAGCGGCGGCACCTGGCCCCTGCCGCGGCGGTCAAGCTGTTGGGCCGCAACTTCCAGCGCTACATCCCGCCCGAGGTGCCCTACCTGCCGCCGGTGCGGCAGATCTACGGGCGGGTCTACCAGCGGTTCCTGATCGCCGCGCTCTGGACCTTCCCCGGGTGCGCGGGGATCGGCATCCCCCTGCCCTGCCGCGACGACCCGGGGTTTTTGCCCGAGGACGGCCTGACCTGGGACGGCACCCGCTTCCCCTTCCGCCTGCCGCGCGGCACGTATGCCGATTACATGAGCCGGTCGCTATCGAGCG
>CAZKPI010000853.1:0-427 GCA_964554555.1 uncultured bacterium | reverse complement strand
GGCCATCCCCGCCGCCCGCCTCCTGCCCGCCAACCGCGATGCCAAAGGGGAACCGAAGGAGATCCACGCCGCCGATTTCGCCAGCCGCGACCATCTCGCGCTGTCCTGCGCGTTCGAGGAGTTCGCGGCCCGCTGGTTCAGGCCCTTCGCCGACCCCGGGCCGGACCCGGGCTCGACGGTGCTGGGCCGCATCAGCCGTTGTTTCACCAGCCAGGATGATTTCAAGACCTGGGCGGGACTGCCGCAGGGCCGACTGTGGGTCGACGGGGTGGTGGCCATCGATGGCCCGCTCGAGCTGGAGGATTTCGACGGTACCGACGTGCGGGGCGGGGTGGTGCTGGTCAACGGCACGAGCACGGTCGCCAACCTGTTGACCCTGCTCCCCACTTTCGCCGCCGACGGGCCCACTGTGAAACTCATCTGCTTG
>CAZKPI010000852.1:0-2222 GCA_964554555.1 uncultured bacterium | reverse complement strand
GGCGGCGCGCCCGCGCCCTCTTGCCCGGCCAGGGCGGGGCGGACGGCGGGCAGGGTGCGCAGTCCGGCGGCCGTCAACAGCAGGACCAGCGAGAACACCCAGAGGAAGTGGGCGCGGCCGGCCAGATCGCCGGTTCCCCGCACGTCCTCGATGATTTCGGCGGCCCAGAAGGCGGCAATGGCGGCCATGGTGAACAGGATGGCGAAGCCCGCGTGGGAGATGCCGAGCTGTTCGAAGACGAAGAGCACGCCGTGGTTGCCCATGTCGGTGTAGGGCTTGATGAGGTCGAAGGTCTCGTTGTAGGCAATACTGCCCAGGGTGGCGCCGACCAGGAACACCAGCGCGTCGATCTTCCCGCTGGCGAGGCCGACGGCGGCCGTTCCCGGGCACCAGCCGCCGATGACGAACCCCAGGCCGAACAGGAGCCCGCCGAGGATCTGCGTGCCGAACACGCTGGGCAGAAGGTGGAGCCGGTCGAACGACAGCAGGCCCAGGCCGGTGAGGTAGCCGAGCCCGAGCATGGCGGTGATGACGGCGGTGAACATCACCTTCAGGACGGCCATGTCGCGGAAATAGAAAATGCCGGCCAGGCGGCGCGAACTGCCAAACCCGGCCAGTTCGAGGGCGGTGCCGAACCCGGTCCCGATCAGGAAGGCGATGGCCAGGGCGAAGGGCGTGCCGAGGAGGTCCTGTGAATAGAGGGTCTCAATCATGCCACTGCCTCCCGACGAACAGGGCCCCGAGGTAGCCGCCGGCGAACACGCTGACCAGGAAAGCCAGACTGCCGGTCATCAGCAGGGCACTGCCGGTGAGCGCCTGCCCGGACGTACAGCCCTGGGCCAGCCGGCTGGCATAGCCCGCGAGCAGGCCGCCGAACAGGGCCAGGTAGAAACGCAGTGACCGCGAGCAGGTGCGGCCGCGTTCCATCACGACCTGGACCCGCCCGGCGAAGAGCGCCGAGGCCAGCCCTCCAAACAGGGTTCCGGCGAGCATGAAAACGAGGTAATAGCGCAGAGGCTGGTCGCCCCACCCGGAAAAATAGGCCGAAGCGTGATACCGGTCAGGGTAGCAGACCAGTTCGCACCAGGCGCCCAGGCGGGCGATGCCGGCCGAGGCCCCGAGCCCGGTGCCGAGCAGGACGAACGAGGCGAGCAGGACCAGGCCGAGGAGGATCCCGGCCAGGTACGGGTTCCAGTACGGGCGGCTGGATGGGGATTCCGTTGAAACTGGGGTTGTCATGAATGACCTCCCGGAAGGGTTGCGGCCCGCCCCGACGGACTGGGGGGACGGGCCAGTCTACTACACGGGGCCGGGCCGGAAAAGGGGTGGGGGGAGGGGACCAATCCCGGCGCGGTCCGACAGGGTGCGGGCAGGTTTGGGCGGGCGGGGCGAGGCCGGCCGGCCAGGCCAGGCCGGAAAAGGGCTGGGGAAGGCGGTCAAGTCCGCTCGAGGCAGGCCAGATACTGCATGGCGCGGGCCAAGGGGACCTGGCGGTGGTAGACATGGTTGGGAAGGTCGACCGCGCCGCCGGGGATGACGTCGGTCAGGCGCCAGCCGGTTCCCTCCAACAGCAGGTCGAGGTCGGCGGGGGAATAGCACCGCAGTGACTGGGTGACCCGGCGCCCGGGGTGGTCGCGGTGCCACCAGGTGTCGAGCATCCGACAGCCGCGGGGATCGAACCCGTATTCCCGTTCCGCCTGTTCGATGACCAGCCGGTTTCCCGCCATGGCCGCCCAGAACCAGGGGGCGTAGATCTCGACCAGGGCCTGGCCGGCGGGGGGCGTCCAGCCGGCGGCCCGGCGGAGGAGCCGGCGCTGGTCGTCGTCGGAGCCGATGCCGAAGCCGTCGAGATAGAGGACGAGATCGAAGGGGGACGGCGGGTCGATGGTGTAGAAGTCGCCTTCGAGGAAGGTAACCCGGCCGGCGGCCGCCGGACGTGCCGCCAGCGCCGCGGCGAGGGACCGGGCATTGGCCGCCGATCCGGCATCCTGTTCGATGCCCGTGACCTGGTGACCTCGCTCCGCCAGGGCCACGGCCATCTGGCCGCCCCCCGACCCCAGTTCCAGGATCCGCCGGCGGCCGCGGTCATGGAACAGGGCTTCCAGTTCCCCGGCCCGCTGGCGGTGCTCGGCGGAAACCTCCCCCAGGTAGGCGCGGGCCCACTCATTCTGGCAGGCGTAGAATTCTCTCAGCCTCTCCATGGTCGATCCTCCCGGCCCCGT
>CAZKPI010000851.1:0-2222 GCA_964554555.1 uncultured bacterium | reverse complement strand
GCCTTTCCCGGTACTGGGCCAGGTCAACCTTTTTCAAAATGTGCAAAAGTCCACTATAACGATTCCACATAAAATTTCGCCTTCAACAGGAGGTGGATAGTGAGATTCCTGGAAACCTTTGCCATGGAATTTCTCCAGAAGATGGAATATTCCCGGGAGATCCCATTGTCGGATCCGACGTTGAATGCTTCACGGTCCTGCTTCAAAATGAGGCGTTGATGGAGGCGGGAAATATGGAGCGTCTCCCGGGGGAGGTGTATCCTTGACACGTGGTATCATTCGGTGAGCGAGCCCGGCAATCCCGGCGGAAAGGATCTGGACATGAGCACGTTGGACCACCTCACGGAATTCTCCCTGATCAACCGCCTGACGGGGGGGCTGGCGCGCCATCCCCGCCAGGTGAACCGGACGCATCAGGCCGATGCCGAGATCGTGCGGCTGGCCGACGGCACGCTGTTGGCGGCCACCGTTGACGGCATCCACGAGGAGTATTCCCTTGGGCTGATCCGTGACCCGTATATTCTCGGGTGGTGCGTCGTCTCGCACAGTCTCAGCGACCTGGCGGCGGTCGGGGCAACCCCGCTGGGCGTGCTGTTGGCCCTCAACTTCCCGCGAACCGCCGAGGAAAGCTGGCAGAAGGCGTTCTTCGCCGGGGTTGACGCGTCGGTGCGGGCCCATGGCACGCATGTCCTCGGAGGCGACACGAATTTCGCCCCGGAGCCGAGTTTCACCTGCACGGCCCTGGGTACCATCGATCGCCCCGAACCGACGATGCGGACCGGGGCCAAGGCGGGCGATGCGCTGTACATCACCGGGCATCTGGGCACCGGCAACCTGCTGGGTATCACCTCTCAGGCCGACAAGGTCCTCTGGGCGAAGTTCGAACAGGAGTACAAACCGATGGCCCGTCTCAGGGAGGGAAAGGCGCTGGCGCCGTTCGTTTCCTGCGCCATCGACACCAGCGACGCCCTCCTGCAGGGGCTGGCCATCATTGCCGGTCTCAACAGGGCGGGCATCGAGTTCGAACACCAGACCGGACTGTATTTCCCGCCGCTCGTTCAGATCACGGAAAAGATCCGGTTTCCGTTGTGGCTGGTCAACGTGTTTGGGATGGGGGAATACGAACTGATCATGGGGGTGCCGCGTGATCGCGAGGCCGATTTCCTGGCCCGGGCCAAAGCGGAGGGGTTCACTGTGATGCCGATCGGCCGGGTCACCGCGGAGCCGGGCATCACTCTGGTGATGGAGGGCAAGCGTCTGCCGTTGGACGTACCCTGGCTGTTGAACCTGTTCGCGACCTGCAGTGATATCCAGTCCTACCTGAAGGAGCTGGTCGGCTATGATGCCCGCCTGAGAGGTTCCCGGTGAACCTCCAGGGGCGAACCATCCTGGTGGCGGGCGCCACCAGCGGCATGGGCCGGGAGCTGGTCCGGCAGTTGCTGGCGCGCGGGTGCCGGGTGGTCGCTTTCGCCCGCCGCGCGGCAGGGGTGTTTCCGGCGTCCCCGGGCGAAGCGGGGCAGGCCGGCCCTGGAATGAACCGGCTCGACGGGCCAGCGGCTTCCGAAAAGCCTTCCCCGGGGAGCCCGGCGCAGGGAACGTCCGCAGGCGACTGGGCCTGGACCGGTGTTCTGCCGGTGGCGGGGGATGTCCGGCAGGCCGGGGACGTGACCCGGCTGGGAGTGGTTTTGCGGGAGCGGGCGGCCGATGTGTCGGGGGTGTTCTACTGCGCGGGGGTGTCACGCCCCGACTTCGTCGAAGCCCTCGACGTCGAACGGGCCGTCGATACCGTGCGGGTCAACTTTGAAGGGGCCCTGCGCGTCTTCTACGAGGTTCTGCCGCTGGTGCAGGGGCAGAGGGGGGGCGGGTTCCTGGCCGGGTTTACCAGCATGGCCGCCGACCGCGGGTTTCCCCGCGGGCATTCCTACTGCGCCGCCAAAGCCGCCCTGGACCGTTTGCTGGAGAGCCTGCGGATCGACCTGTACGGGACGGATGTCAAAGTTTTCACTATTGTACCAGGTTACGTGCAGACCCCCATGTCTGCGCAGAACCGGTTCCCCATGCCGGGCATCTGGCCGGTGGAAAAGGGGGTGGCCCACATTCTGGGGCGGCTCGAGCGGGGTGACCTCGTCATCCGGTTCCCCTGGTATCACGCGTGGGCCATGGCCCTGCTGGGGCTTCTGCCCAACCGGCTCTACTGGTGGCTGGCCAGCCGGCGGCGCGGG
>CAZKPI010000850.1:0-2224 GCA_964554555.1 uncultured bacterium | reverse complement strand
CCCCCGCGCCCGCCGCGCCCGCCGCCCCCGCCGGCCCCGCCGCCGCGGATGCCGGCTCCCCGTTTGAGTTCGATTTCGACGCGGTCTTCGCGGCCGACGACTACCTGTATTTCTACGAGACCACCCTGCCCGAGGAGCGCAGTCGGCGGGAAGCCGAGTTCATCGAGCGCGTCCTCGGCCTCCAGGCCGGCCACCGCGTCCTCGACGTGGCCTGCGGCCACGGCCGCCTGACCAACCGGCTGGCCGCCCGCGGGTTCCGGATGACCGGCGTCGACCGCAGTGCCGCCTTCCTCGACCTGGCCAGGAAAGCCGCGGTGCAGGCAGGTCTCACCGTCGACTACCGTCAGGGCGACATGCGTGATCTGTCCTTCGACGACGGCTTCGACCGGGTCATCCTCACCTTCACCGCGTTCGGCTACTTCCACGACGAGGACAACCTGCTCGTCCTGCGCCGCGTCCGGCGCGCCCTCGCCCCGGGCGGCCGGTTCCTGTTCGACGTCCTCAACCGCGACACGTTCCTGCGCCGCGCCGTTCCCTCCATCGTCACCGAACGGGGCCCCGACCTGATGATCGACCGGTCGTCCTTCGACCAGCGCACCGGCCGGGTCTGCACCCACCGCACCACGATCCGGGACGGCCACCGGCGCGACATGCGGTTTTCCATGCGCCTGTACAACCTGACCGAACTCGAGTTCTGGCTGCGGGAGGCCGGCCTGGCCCTGGATGCCGTGTATGGCGGCTACCACGGCGCCCCCCTCGACCAGGACGCCCACCGCCTGGTGCTGATCGCCCGCCGGGCGGACTGACCGTCCCGGCTTCACCGTCACAACGGAGGTGTCTCCCATGAACGAACGACGAAGAACGACCGGTCTCCTGCTCCCCGGCATCCTTCTGCTGGCCGTGACCCTCGCCGGCACGGCCCCGGCCGCCGGCGCCGCCGCCGCCCCCGCCGACGTGATCGGCCGGGACATCGAGATCAACCCCGTCCTGGAACTGTCCGCATCGAACCGGCCCGCCTATCTCGCCGAACTGAAACGGGACCACCTCCGCTTCGTGCGGAGCGCGGGCCGTCTCGAAAAGCTGTCGGAAGCGATGTTCCGCCCCGACTCCCCGCTCGACAAGGTGGGCCGGATCAGCCAGGTCAGCAGTTCCCGCGGCCTGAAATCCTTCTACCGCTTCTACCATTCCTTCCTGCTCAACCTGGCGGTGATGTCCGAGATCTCGGAAAAATACCGCAGTGGCTGGAAGGATCGGCTCACCGGAACCCTGGCCCGGGCCTTCGAGGGCTACCTGCTGGGGATCGATGCCAACCTCTGCCGGCTGACCGTGGTATCCCGCCTGGTCGGGTTCGTCGACGGCCGCAGTAAGCTGGAGACCCTGCTCAACGAGGCCAACGAGGGGTTCAAGATCCCCGGCCGGGCCTACGAGAAGATGGCCCTGGAGGCGATCGCCCCGGCGCATCTCTACCGGCTGTACCATTTCCACCTGTCGAACCAGGGCGACCTCGAGGCCTTCTACGCCGGGAAACTGGGCGAGGGCCCCCAGGTCGACACCCAGGGCCAGCTGAAGGCCTACTACGATTCCTACCGGCCGGTCCTCGACCAGCTGTTGGCGCGAATCGCCAAGGACGGTTCCTGGTACAGGTACGTGTTCGGCAAGGTCGGCCACGCCATCAAGGAGTTCTTCTTCCCGCTCCAGAAGTCGATCTTCACCTGGGTCGGAGACACCCGCGTCAAGGCGAGGAAGACCCGCTGTATCACCGAAGCCCAACTGCGCGAGATGCAGAAGCACCTCCTGCCCGGCGACATCATCTTCGAACGGCAGGAGTATTTCCTGTCGAACATCTTCCTGTCGGGGTTCTGGCCGCACGCCGAAATCTACCTCGGCACCCCCGAACAGATGGGACGCCGGCTCGACAGCGACCCCGCCGTGCAGGAATTCTGCCGCAAGCAGGGGGCCAAGGGCTTCGTCGACTACCTGGCGAAACGCTACCCCAAGGCCTTCGAGGTCTGGCGAAACCCCAACCGGGGCGACGGCCATCCCAACGTGATCCTCGAGGCGATCAGCGAGGGCGTCGTGTTCAGTTCGATGGAAGAGGCCAACCACGCCGACTTTTGCGCCGCGGTGCGGCCGCGGCTGGCCCCCATCGACATCGCCCAGGCCATCGACGTGGCCTTTTCCTACTATGGCCGCGAGTACGATTTCCGGTTCGACTTCGCCACCG
>CAZKPI010000849.1:0-2232 GCA_964554555.1 uncultured bacterium | reverse complement strand
GGGGGGTGTAGGGGTTGTTGGCCGCGACGATGCGGGGCCTGATGTACGAGCCGAGAATTGCTTTGACAGGAAGTAGAGATCGCCCTGGCCCTGGTTGTAATCGTCGTTGCCGACCACCCCGAAGAAGTCGGCGGTGGCATAGGATGTGTCGCGGACCATGACGCCCAGGATGTGCCCGCTGTTCCGTTTGGTCGGAGCGTTTTGGGCGTTGTAGGCTTCTCCCGGATTTCCCACCCAGAAAAAGATGTTGTTGCCGGGATTGGCGTTCCAGCCGAACTGGCTGTATTCGCCGTAGACGTCGGGATCCCGGTGGAAGATGTTGCCCACCCTGATATGTACGACCTCGCCCGGGAGGATGGCGGCGGGGGTGGTGGCCGGGTCGCGCTCGATCGCGTATTCCCGGTAGGTGAACTCGGTATTGGCGGTCACGCCGGCCAGGGGGAACCGGTGGGCGATCACGTAATCCAGGACGTAGTCGGTGTGGAGGCTGCTGCCGGCGATGTCGGTCGGGAAGGTGGCTCCGTCGGTGCGTTCGATGAGATAGGAGGCCCGGAACCCGTAATATCCCTTGCCGTCGTTGTCAATGTGGTCGGGCACGTTGTTGCGGTTGGTGTCGCTGATCTCGCCCGCGGCGACCGCCGCGGGGTTGACCTTGTACACCGGCTCGTAGACGATCAGTTCCTTGCCGGTGAGGGCGTTGCGGCACGACAGGCCGAACAGGTGGGAGGTGGCATGGCCGAGCACCCCGGGGTTGGGGTTGACCCGGGCGGTTTCGAGGACGGCGCCGTTGGGCGAACCGTCGCGGATCTCGACCATCTGGCCGGCATCGTCGTGGATGTCGTAGTAGATGTTCGGGATCGACGTGTTGGTGTTGACGTTGTTCTGGAAGATGGTGAGCCCGGTGTTGTAGTAGGCGCGCGAGTAGGAAAGCGTGTCGATGAAGGCGTCGCCCAGGTCGACGCCGACGTCGAAGATCTGGTGCATCTGGGTGATATTGTTGGTGAGAGGGGTGGCGGTGTTGGCCTTCATGACCCGGTTGTCGGACATCAGGTAGTTGATGCCCCAGGAGTTGCCGTTGTTGGCCTGGGGCATCCAGACGTGCTGGAGGGAATACTGGCGGGTGGGCTGGTAGACCAGCAGGTCGGCGGTTGGCGACATGCAGTTGACGTCGATCGCCTGGGCCGCGTTGATGTCGCCCGATTCAACGATGTCGGTCCAGTTGAGGATGGTTGTCGTATTGAACGGGGGGGAGCCGCCGTCGGGCCGCAGTCTGGCCTTGAAGCTCGTCCGAACCAGGGTGTCGTCCTTGAAATCGAACCGGAAGATGGCGGGATTGTTGCCCACCCCATAGGTGCCGAGGAACAGGTAGACGCGCAGGATGTCCTTCGCGTTGACGGTCCCGTTGGGGGCGCCCATATACTGGCTGACCGCGATGTCGAGGGGAACCTTGTCCTCCAGGAAATCCTTCCCGTTGCTCTTGTCCTGGATGGAGGTCAGGACCTTGGTGGCGCCGCGGCAGATGTCGAACTGGACCGTGTTGGTGTCGATCCGCCGCAGGCGCAGGGTGATGATCCCGTTCGGGTCGCCGGCGATCTCGCCCGGTCCCGAGGGTGACCCGGCCGGCACCTGGTTGGAGGTGTAATCACCCCAGCCGGCGGTGGGCAGGACGGCCAGGCGCTTGGCGCCGGGAGCCACGAAGATCTTCATCTTCTCGTGGTTGTATACCGTCTCCAGGCGGGTGACGGGATCGACCTGCAGGACGAACACCTTGCCGTTGCGGTTTTCCCGGTAAAAGTTGGCGGCATCGGTTGTCAGGGGGCAGAGGATGGTGACGAGGACGGCGAGGACGGTCCACCGGAGCCAGGGCTGTGCGAAACGGTTCATACTTCCCCTCCCAGCCAGGTTTGAGGCTCGTTCAGGTCATTGGCCGCCGCGCCGGCGGCGGAGGATGTCGAAAACAGCTTCCCGTTCCAGTTTTCTGGTCTTGTACTTGTCGAAGATTCGTGTCAGGGCATCGGCGGTGATGTCCTTCTCGCGGAAGGCCAGGGCGCCCTTCAGGATGCGCCGGCGGACCCCGAGAGTCTCGAACGGTCCGCAAAAGGCATACCGGTTGTCGTAATACTCAGCGACCAGGGTCCGCAGGAACTCGGGATCCTTGACGCTTTCGAAATGCCCGCCGCAGTAGCCTTCCCTTTTTGGGGGCGGGGTTGGCTTGCCGAGGGGGACGGGCGA
>CAZKPI010000848.1:0-2235 GCA_964554555.1 uncultured bacterium | reverse complement strand
CCTCCTGCCCCTCCTGCCGTGCCGGCGGCGGAGGTTCCGGCGGCACGGCTGTCCTGGGCGGCCCGGGCCAGTCTCGACTTCATCCGGTGGTACCAGCGGTGGCTTTCCCCCTACGTCGGCCAGGGATGCCGCTTTCGGCCCACCTGTTCCCGGTACACCCATGAGGCCATCTCCCGCTACGGGTTCTGGCACGGCTGGGGCATGGGCCTCTGGCGCATCATGCGGTGCAACCCCTTCTGCCGGGGCGGCGATGACCCTGTCCCATGAAGGCCCGCCCGCGGCATCCGGCGTCCGGCCCGGCTCCTGTCTGTCCTCCGACCTTCCACCCCATCGACCCGGAGGCACCCCTGTGTCCATCCCATCCCGTCCGTCCGCTCTGTCCCGCCGGCCCCTGCCCTGCACGCTGGCCCGGCTTCTGTGCGTGGCGGCCGTTCTCGGCGCCGCCCTTCTCGGGCCCGGGTCGGCCCAGCCCGTCACCCCCGCGGGGCCCGCCTTTCCCACCGGGGAAGCGATCGCGGCCGAACAAACCGATGTCGACAATGACGGACTCCCCGACGTCAGGATCGAGACCCGCCGGCTCCGGCTGGTCATCGCCGGCAGAACCGGATCGTTCGCGGTCTACTACCTGAAAGGGCAGAATTTCGAGGAGAACCTGTTCCCTCCCATCCTTCAGGACATGGGCTACTCCCTGGCCAGCGACGTGGTGGCCCCCTTTGAATGCCTGATCGGCAGTGAGCCCTACCGGCATGCCGGGTTCAACGTGAAGATCGACGAGCGCACGGCCGACCGGATCGTCGTTACGGCGACCGCCAACGTCGTGTCGCAGGCGGGCAAACCGCCTCTGGGCCTGACCCGGAGATTCACCATCCCCGCCGCCGGGTACACGTTCCAGCTGGACCAGATCGTCAGCAATCTTGGCGACGAAGCTCTGGCCGTCGGCGATGAAGCGGCGGGCGGGGTCGGCCTGCAGTTCGGTCCGGGCCTGTTCCTCGAGCCCTTCTCCAAGGCCAGCCTGCTGGGCCTGAAGCCCGAGGAGGCCACGGCTTTCGACAAGGTCGCCGCCTTCGACAAGGCGGTGGCGGCGGGGGGCTTCACGGGGGTCGGTCTGAAGACCACGTATTTCTGTCTTCTGATGGACGCCAAGGCGCCCGCCCGCCTCGGAGCCCGGCAGTTCGAGATCACCGGGTCCGAACCCAACAAGCGGAAGTTCGAGGGCGAGGTGGTGCGGGTGTCCCTGCCGCCCGTCCTGCTGAAGGCGCGGGAGAGCCGGTCCTTTCCCTTCCACGTCTACTTCGGGCCCAAGATGCTCGATGAACTGCGCGCCATCCAGCGCGAGCAGGTGACCGATTACGGGTTCCTCAGCACGATGCTTCTGCGCATCCTGCAGTTCTTCAACAACCTGTACCCGAACTTCGGCCTGTCGATTGTCCTGCTGACCCTGGTCGTGCGTGCCCTTCTCTATCCGCTGACGCTGAAGCAGACGAAGTCGATGGCGAAGGTGCAGAAGATCCAGCCCCTGGTCCAGGACCTGAAAGACCGCTATCGCGACAATCCCCAGAAGTTCAACGAGGAAGTGCTGAAGCTCTACACCAAGCACAACGTGAACCCGCTCGGCGGCTGTCTGCCCCTGCTCCTGCAGTTGCCGATCCTGTTTGCCCTGTACAACACCATCAACATCTCGGTGGAACTGCGCAAGACGCCGTTTTTGTGGATGTCCGACCTGTCCAAGGCTGACCCCCTTCTGCTCCTGCCCATCGGCATCGCCGCGCTGATGTACTACCAGCAGGGGCAGATGCAGGATCCCCAGCAGCAGCAGATGATGGCCTTCATGCCCATGTTCATGTTCATCATCACCTGGTCCCTGCCGGCCGGCCTGCTGGTCTATTGGTTCACCAGCAGTGTCCTCGGCATATTCCAGCAGTTACAGGCCAACCGGATCAGCGCGGCCTTGAAGGAGGAGAAACTGTGACCACCCGACGCTTCATCGAAATCACCGCGAAATCCCCGGAGGAGGCCAGGCAATTGGCCCAGCGGGAACTGAAGGAAGGCGAGGTCATCGCCGGCCAGGAAGTACTGCAGGCTCCTGCCCGCGGCATCTTCGGCGTGGTGGGAAACCCCGAAACCCGCATCCGTTTCACGTGTGAAATGGCTCCCGCCCCGGCGCCCGCGCCGGAACCCGTTGCCGAGCCGCCCCGGCCGGCGCCCCGCTCCGAGGCCCGTGCCGAGCCCCGCCCG
>CAZKPI010000847.1:0-2242 GCA_964554555.1 uncultured bacterium | reverse complement strand
CGCGATCTCGAAGGTCCCCGATCCCTGAAGAAGGGTGCCGTTCCGGCTGTTGGCCTCCCAGACCATCGAAGCGATGGCCTCTTTCGGCGGCAGAGGCCCCTGCCAGGTCTTCCGGCGCACGAACTGCTTGATGACCGCCAGGCTCTCCTGGATCTTCTGGAACACCGACTGTTCGAGGCTTTCCAGTTGTCCCTCGCAGGAACGGAACTGGCCCGTCTCCCGGAAGTCCGCCTCCAGCCCTGAACGGGCCCAGGACACCCAGGCCAGGCCGAGGCCCGGCACCAGGCCGATGACCAGCACCAGAGCCAGGAATTTCCAGGTGATGCCGAAGGTCCACAGATCGGGCCGGAAACAGCGCACCCCGACCAGGACCAGCAGGCCGAGCGCCAGCAGGGCCCCCGCCGCCGCCGCACCGCGCGACCGCGCCAGACGCAGGACCGGCGCGAAATCGCGGCGATGGACCATGACCCATCCGGGGATTCCGTCGGGTTTCAGGAACACCACTCCGGTGTCCCCCAGGACCTCCGCCCCCTGCAACCGGACCGCCAGGTGCCGGCGCAGGCGGGAACGCAGGCCCGGCGGCAGGGGAAGCCAGTCCTCCAGCCGCCCGACCGGCCCGGCGGCCAGCGGCAGGGTGCGGGCCAGCGCGCGTGACCGCCAGGCGCGGACCATGTTCCGCCGGCTGTGGTAATGCGCGCGAGGCAGGAACATCGCCACCCGTGCTTTGACGACCGGCAGGGCGGCGGGGCTCGCCGGCTGTCCATGGCGCAGGGAATTCGCCAGGGACTGGTTCATCCGACGGGCCGGGTCGGTGACCAGGGCGAGCAGGAGGAGGCCGGGCCGTCCCCGGAACTTCACCTCCAGCAGGTTGGTGAGGTTGCGGACCGGCCGCAGAACCGAGAAGCCGGCCGCCAGGCTGGCCAGATGGGTGGAGGCCTCCTCGGAGTATTTCCAGTCGTTTTTTTCCATGTAGTACAGGTGGTTGAGCGACCGCACCAGGATCCTGGCCTCCTGGCGGGAGAACCCGGTATTCGCCACCATCCGGCCCTCGCCTGGGCCGTCCCAGAGGCCGAGCAGGAGGTCCTGGCCGTACGTCCCCCGCACCATCCGTTCGAACCGGCGGAAGGCGGCCGGGGTGCCCGGCTTCAGATACCCCAGGCAGGAATGGAGGAACTCCTCGGCGAGTCCGACCGGGTCGGCCCGCCGCCGCAACAGCGGGAGCAGGTTGCGCAGTTCGTCCTGCCGGCCGGTTTTGATCGCCGCGGCCTGTTCCCCTTCGAGCCGGTCGAGCAGGACAGCCTGCCAGGCCAGGGCCGCGCCCAGCACGACCACCAGAAGCAGGCCCAGGGCCGTAGCGGTGGAGGATGGCCGCTCAAACATCGGCCGCCTCCACCCCGAACACGGTCACCGCCCCGGTCCGGCCCCGGACACTGGTGATGCCGGTCGGCACCAGCCGAACCCTGGCCAGGGGCCGATGGCACACGGCGGCGGCCGCCAGGATCGAGGCCTGCCCCGGCCGGCCCGCCTCCTTTTCCAGGCGGGCCGCCAGATTGACGGTGTCACCGATCACCGTCGCATCCAGACGCTTGCGCAGGGAACCGATGTGTCCGGCGATGACCGGACCGAAGGCGATCCCCGTGCCGTGCCGCACCGCGGCCTGGCCCGCCGCCTCCCGGCGGGCGGCCCAGGTCCGCATCTGGCTGTCGAGCGCCAGGGCGGCCCGCACCGCCCGCTCCTCAGGCGGGGCCTTCCCCGGCACCTCCGAGAACACCGCCATCGCGGCGTCGCCCAGGAACTTGTCGATCGACCCGCCCCAGGCCCGGGCCGAGACCTCGCACCGCGCCAGGAACTCGTTGCGCAGGTTCATCGCCTCCTCGGGGCTCATCCGCTCCTCCAGCTGGCTGAAGGCCCGCAGGCCCGAGAAGGTCACCGCCACCTGGCGGCGTTCGGTGCGCCGGGCGGGCGCCGCATGGGCCTGCGCCACCAGGTCGCGGTTCAGGAACGGCAGCATCCGCGACTTCTGCCGCAATCCCGCGGCCAGCCGGTTGAACCCCTCGGCCAGGGTCCCCAGTTCGTCCGGGGCCACCCCCCGGGCCGCCGCGTCGTAGTTGCCCCGCTCCAGTTCCCCCATTGCCCGGCTGAGGCCAAGCACCGGGGCCAGCAGAAGGAACTCCAGCAGTTCGGCCAAAAACAGGGCCAACAGCAGGGCCATCCCCCCGAACAGGGCCAGCAGGCGCCAGGA
>CAZKPI010000846.1:0-2248 GCA_964554555.1 uncultured bacterium | reverse complement strand
ACCGGAGCATTCCCTCGAACGGGTCGGCCTTTTTGACCCGGATGGAGACCCGCTGGCCGACGGCAAGGTCGGCGGGGGGCCGCCGGCAGTGGCGGAACTCGCAGGTCAATTCCCAATAGACGTAGACATCGGTGGGGGACAGGTCGACGACCACCCCGGGGAACGAGTCGCGGCCGGCCGCCATTTCCTGGCGGAGGAAGGTGATCAGCCAGTATTCCTGGCGACTGCGCATGAGGCTCTCGGCCAGGCGGGTGGCCTCGTCGGAGCGCTGAAGGGTCTGCTGGAACCCCTCGGCGTCGTAGGGGGGCGGCCGCCCCTCGAGGTCGGCGGCGAGCTGGCGCTGGATGAGCAGGTCGGAATACCGCCGCAGGGGGGAGGTGACCTGGCAGTAGGGGTTGACCCCCAGCGAGGCGTGGGGGGCGGGGGTGGGCCCCAGCACGGTCTTGCGGAAGGACCGCAGGGCCTGGAAAAAGGCGACGGGATGGAAGGCCGGGGGCAGGTCGGGCCTGGTTTCGGGCGGTTCCTGACTGCGATACAGGCATGGCAGGCTCTTTTCCTGGCATCGCCGCGCGGCCAGGTGGTTCGCCAGCACCATGAATTCCATGATCATGTCGGAGGCGGGACTATTGCCTGGCCGATAGCCGAGCCGGACTCCGTCGGGGCCGATGGTCAGCTTCAGTTCGGGCTGGCGCTCGATCAGCAGGGCTCCCGCCTGCCGGCGGCGTTCGCGCAGTTTTTCGGCGAGCCGCACCGCCGCCGCCAGTTCAGGCTCGGCCTCGAGCCGGGCGTCGGCGGTGGTGTAATCGGTGGGATGCGTGACGCGGATGACCGACCGGCAGAGGGCATGCGAGGTCACGGTGCCGTCATCGGCCAGGTCGATCTCCCAGGTCAGGGCGGGCCGGTCTCCGGCCGCGGTCAGGCTGAGCGCCCCTTCCGAGATCGCCGGGGGCAGCATCGGGACATTGCCCTCGGGCAGGTACAGGGTGGTTCCCCGGCGGCAGGCTTCGGCATCGAGGGGGGTTCCGGGCGCGATCCAGGCCGCCACGTCGGAAACGTGGATCCACAGAGTGGTGCGGTGGCCGCGGGCGTCGATCGAGAAGGCATCGTCGCGGTCGCGGGTGGTTTCCGCGTCGATGGCCCAGGTGGACAGGCCCCGCAGGTCGCGCCGGCCGTCGAACGCGGGCGGGCAGACGGCCAGCCGTTCGGCCTCGGCCAGGAGGGGGGCGGAAAACGCGACCGGAACCTTGTGGCGCAACAGGTCGAGGTTTTCGTCAGGGGCGAGCCGGCCCACCCGGACCAGGAACCCGAACAGGGGGCGCGGCTGGTGCAGTCCGGCCCGTTCGAGGACCTCGTGCAGTCGTTTGGGAACCGGGGCTTCACCGGCAAACAGCACAACCTGGACCAGGGAGTCGAGAATGGCGGCCGCGCGGGGGAACCGTTCGACGGAGCCGGCCGCGGCGGCCGCTTTCAGTTCCTGGTACAAGGCCTCGTCCTCGGCCTCCTGGGCGGCGCGCTTCTGTTCACGCTCCAGCGCGGCCTTCACCTCGGCGGCGGGCACCGGGACATACCCTTCCTTGCGCAGTCGGAAATAGAACACATCGGCGGTGAGGCGGCGCAGGAGGGCGGCCTCGACATCCTCGTCGCCGGCGTCGGCCAGGAAGCCGGCCATTTCGGTCAGGGAGTAGCCCCGGGGGTCGTCCCCCAGCAGGGCGTGCAGTTCCCCCAGGTCGATGCCGGCGGCCAGGCGCCCGCGCTTCTCGTCGATCCGGCGGGCGGTTTCCCAGCAGGCGTCGAGATCCGCCGGCGAGGTCCTGGCCTGGGCGGTCGCATGCAGGATGGTCCGCTCGGTGACGGTGGTCTCCTTCCGGTTCAATTGCAGAAGACGAACCCCTTTGGGGGTGACGGCGAGCACCACCCCCAGCTGGATGGGGTGCTCCTTGCCCTGGAATTCGACGACCTGGCCGGGATGGAGGCTCATGGGCGGCGGCGGTCTGCCCGGGGCGGCCGGGAGGGCCTGGGAGCGGAGGCGTGGGCGGATGCATCCCGGGGCGGGCGCGGCCGGCCGTCGTTGCCGCCGGGGAGGGGGCCCGTCGGTCCCGGGACGAACCAGCGTTCGGTCCAGGCCAGGACGGCGGAACAGGCGTCGGCGAAGGCGGCGGCGGCGGCTTCCGGGGAAACCTCCTGGGGGGAGGGCGCGGGGGGCGAGAGGGCGGAATCCCCCAGGGCGGCGGGGCGGAACCCGCTGGCG
>CAZKPI010000845.1:2059-2266 GCA_964554555.1 uncultured bacterium | reverse complement strand
CGGAGGGTCAACGGGCGGCACCCCGCAGTTTCTCCTTGATCGGAATCTCCCGCGGCAGTACCTGCTTAACGGGTTGGCCCAGGGAGAGTTCCACCAGGCGGATGTCCCGGACCACGCGGTTGAGGCCGCTTGGCTCCAGGGAGGCGCCCTGGTCGGAACCCCACATGGCGCGGTCCAGGGTGATGTGCCGTTCGACCATGCACGCGC
>CAZKPI010000845.1:0-2032 GCA_964554555.1 uncultured bacterium | reverse complement strand
GGGCAGGCCGGTCTCGTGGCCGGAATACCCGATGGGGATGCCGTAGCGCTCCCGGAACATCGGGATGATCCGGAGGTTGAGTTCCTGGTAATACGCCGGGTAGGCACTGCAGGTGTGCAGTAGGACAAGATCCTGGCGGCCGAGGACCTCCACCGCGTGATCGACTTCCTCCTGGGTGCTCATGCCCGTGGAGACGATGACGGGACGCCCCGTCGCCCGGACGTGGCGAAGAAGGGAATCATTGGTCATCAGGGCCGAGGGGATCTTGTAGCATGGCGGGTTGAACGCCTCACAGAAGTCGACGGAGGGTTCGTCCCAGACCGAGGTGAACCAGGGCATCTCCTGCTCTTTGCAGAATCGGTCGATTTCCCGGTACTGATCGAGGCTGAATTCCACCTTATATCGATATTCCAGGTAGGAGATGTAGCCCCACGGGGTTTCACGCATGATGTGCCGCTGGGCCGGCGGAACACAGAGGTCGGGGGTCCGCTTCTGGAACTTGACCGCATCGACCCCGGCGACCTTGGCCACCCGGATGAGTTTCTTGGCGTTCTCGATGTCGCCGTTGTGGTTGATGCCGATCTCGGCCACGATGAAGCAGGGGTGGCCGTCGCCAACCGCCTTGCCGCAGATCTGGACTGGTTTCATGTCCTTCCCCTTTCCGGTACCGGTGTTGGTGCGCCGGCGAGGGCGGCGCGCGGTTCCATTCTACCCCATCCCGGGTGCCGGTGCCCACCCGGGTGGCAAGGCATACGGAAATCATGCGAGGTGTTTCCACTCTTCCGTCTTTGTTCGCCTCACCATGCCGACGATTTCAGGCCGGCCCCGCCGCTGCTTGCCCCGTCAGCTGATCTCGGCCGCCAGGAAGTCGGTCATGGGAAAGCCCCCCATCAGGCGTATCCCATGAAGACCGCCACCGGGGGAAAAGGACAGAAACGGCCTGGGGAGCGAAGTTCATGCCCGTTACACCAGGGGGCCCAGGGCCGGTCACTGGAAGATGGCGAGTTTTTCGATGGCTTCGCGAAGGGCGTCCCGCAGGTGCGGATCGGTCTCGCGCCGGTGAACCTCGGTCAGGAAGGGCAGGGCGCTCCAGGCCGGCTCGCCCATCAGGCCGAGGGCGTGGATGGCTGCCTCCCGGGCGGCGGGGTCGCCGTCGAGGATGGTGTGTTCGAGGGAGGCGATGGCGTCCTCGCCGATCTGGGCCAGGATGTCGGCGGCGATCCAGCGGAGGGAGCGGGTCTTGGTGCCCAGAATGCCCAGGAGGCTGGGGATGGCGGGGGCGCCGATCCGGGCCAGGGCTTTCCCGGCCAGCCAGCAGACGGCGGGGTTCTCCTCGCAGACGACGCCGGTCAGGGCCGGCACGGCGACGGGGCCCATTTTCACCAGGGTGGCGGCGGCCCAGCACCGGTGGGCGATGTCGGGATCGCGCAGGGCCGAGAGCAGGTTGGGCAGGGCGCTGGAGCCGAACCGGGTGACGGCGTCGCCGCCGGGGTCCTCGTTCCGCTTGCCGAAGCGGATTTCCTCGATCAGGGCGGGGATCACGTGGGGCCCGATCGCCTCGAGGATGTCCATGGCGACGTAGGCGAGTTCGCGGTCGGGCTGGTCGATGAGTTTCAGGAGATGGGGGACGGCGGGCTGGCCGATCTTCGCCAAAACGTCTCCCGCACTGCGGCGGAGGAGATCCTGGGAGAGGGCGGCCAGCAGGGGTCCGACCGCCTGTTCCCCGCAGTCCTCGAGGGCCACGGCCGCAAACCGGCGCAGGTAGTGGTCGCGGTCGATGAGCAGTTTGACCAGGAGGGGGATGCTGGCCGGGGTGAGAGGGTGGTCACGACCGTGCGTTTGAGGATGTCGTCGCCGGTGGTGAGGCGCTTTTCCAGTTCCTCGAGGAGGGCGGGGGAGGCGAGGCGAAGGCGGCCGGTAACCATGGCGGCGGCGCGGCAGACCATGGGGTCGGCGTCGCGGAGGGACATTTCCAGAAGCCCGGTGACGTCGCGGCCGAGCCCGTGCCAGACGGGGAGTTCGAGGAGGGCCA
>CAZKPI010000844.1:950-2272 GCA_964554555.1 uncultured bacterium | reverse complement strand
GGCCCCATCTCGCTGGGGGCCATCACCCGCGGGTTCACGCCAAGTGACCCGGCGCGGCCCCTCTGCGTCGATGCGGGGTTCAACACCCTGATCAACACCATGCCGCCGGAGCAGGTGCTCACCTTCGTCAGCCTGACGGGCGACCCGATCACCCTGCGCGACGACGTCCAGATCGGCGTCCAGCTCGTCTCCTGCCGGCCGGGGCTCGGCTCGCCGGTCGACCTGATCCGGTGGGAGAAGGGCCAGCGCGTCGCCCTGGCCGGCGGGGTGGCGGTCTCCACCCCGCACCTGGCCCACCGGGTGGCGGGGTTCCGTGCCGTGCCCGATTTTTTCTACGTTCCGGGCATGGCCTCGGAGCCGACGCCGATGGCCGTCTCGATCCTCGAGGAAAGGGAAGGGTATGACTTCGCGGTCGAGTGAAGCCGGCCGGGTTGGCGGCCGGGATCGCCGGCGGGCGGCCATGAGTCTGATGGAAGTGCTGATCAGCGTGGTGGTCGTCGGACTGGCGCTGATTCCGTTCCTGACGATGACTTTCTCGACTTCCCGGCAGATCGCCTCGGTCGGCCGCCACCTCGTGGCGGCCCAGGTCGCCCGGTCGGTCATGGACCGGCTCCTCGACCTGCCGCACGACGAGTGCCGCCGCGAGGCCGAGGCCCTGATGGCCGCGGGGGAAATGGCGGTGGAGGCCGATCCCGAGTGGGGGCCGTCCCTGGCCGCCACGGCGGAACCAGCCGGCGGGGCAGGCGGCGGCCCGGCCGGCGCCATCGACGAAGGGGCGCGAACCCGGCTGTTCCAGGACATGCGCTATGCGGTGCAGGTTCTGCCTGCTCCCACGCCGGAGGAGCAGGCACGGCTGTTCCTGCTCGAGGTGACCGTCAGCTGGACCCCCGACCGCACCGGCTCCGTCCGGCAGACCTACCGCATCAAGACCATCAAGTACCAGGAGCGCCTGTGACCAGCGCCAGCCAGACCCCGCGACGATTTGCCAGGCAGGCCGGACCTGACCGGCCGGAAGGCGGCGGGCCTTCCCCCTTCCCGCCGCGGATGCCGCCGCCAATCGCCCGTTTCACGCCCCGCCGGGCGGCCGGCGGACAGGAGGTCGAACCGGTGTCCCCCCGGCCGTCACGGATGGTGGAAAGAACCCCTCATTCCGCACCGTGCCGGAAGGGACCCGCTTCCCGCCAGGGCCGGGGCCGCAGGGGTGACCAGCGGCACGGGGGGCGCCAGGGACAAGGTCGCCGTCCGAACCCCCGGGCCATCCGCCACCCCGGTCATGGTCACGGCTTCACGCTGGTCGAGGTGCTGGTCGTGGTGTTCCTGAC
>CAZKPI010000844.1:0-918 GCA_964554555.1 uncultured bacterium | reverse complement strand
CCTGTTCGGCAGTTCGATGCTGTTGTTCCGGGGTTCGGCCTTCCATGTCCAGGAAGGGACGGAAATGCTCGAAGCCCAGGCCGTCCTCGACCGCATCGAGCGAAACCTGCGCCAGGACATCCGCTGTCTGCGGCAGGTGAAATCATGCACCGGGGCGGTGTTCCGTTTCTCGGCCATCCTGCGCGGACAACCCGCCGTCATCACCTATAGCTGGGATGCCGCCGGCCGGTGCCTGCGCCGCCAGCAGACGGGCGGGCCCGGGGCAGGCGAGCGGGAACTCGGCGCCCCTGGGGTCGTCGAGTTCTGCCGGTTTTTGGTGCGGGAGCGGGGCGGGGCCTTCCAGCGCGCCGACGTCGTCCTGCAGGTCAACACTGACCGCCAGCACGGGCCGGGCGCGGCGCGCCTGACGGTGGCCAGCCAGTTCGCCAGCCGCTGTCGCGAGTCGTACAAACCCTGGCTCCGCTGATCACACCCTGAGCCGGCAGGCCCTCAGGGGGGGCGGAACCCGCCGGAATGGGAGACAGGCGGCGGCCGTCTCAGGGAGCCTTTCCCCAGAGCTTTTCGAGGTAGGCCCGGAACCGCCGGCGGCCGTCCTCGAGTTCGGCCCGGCCGCGGCGCAGGATGGCCTCATACTGGGTCTGGAAGGCGGCCGAGGCGGTGTCGTCCCACTGCGGGGTGGTGCGGCGCCATTCCTCCCAGGCCCGCCGGGTCTGCTGGCGGCGGGCAGACGCGCCGGCGGGCTCCCGGCGGTCGAGCCAGGAACCGCCCGGCCCGCCGGCGCCCCATGGATCCCCCACCTCCCGCATGAGGCGGCCGAGTTCCCAGCGCGCCAGCCCGGCCAACAACAGGACGGTCAGCCAGAAACCGCCCGCCAGGATCAAAGCTTTCTTTTTGCGCGGGGTCAGGGGAGGCATGGCT
>CAZKPI010000843.1:0-2274 GCA_964554555.1 uncultured bacterium | reverse complement strand
GACGGCTGACGTGTGGGCGGGCCCGGGCAGGCGGGGCGGCGAAGGCGTCGGGGCGGTCGGGGCCCTGCGCGGGGAAGGCGGGTCGGCCTGGCCGGTCAGGGGGAGGGGGGCTTCTGCCAGGCCGGCCGGCCGTTCGGCGCGGGACAGCAGGCGGAGGAAGACGGCGTTCGCCCCGCAGGCGATGCCCGAGACGATGCCCAGGACGTTGCCCAGCAGGCCGCTCCCCTCGAGCTTTTCCCCGAAGAACAGCGCCATGCCGAGGATGCACCCGCCCAGCGGCAGCCAATCCCGCGGCCGCAGACGTTCGCCGAGGATCGGCCAGGACAGCAGGGCGACGTGGAGAGGGGCGGTGTACTGCAGGAAGATGGCGTTGGCGGCGGTGGTCAGGCGGGTGGCCGCGATGAAGAAGACGAGCATCAGGGCGTAGGCCACCGCCGACCCCCAGATGGCCGGCCGCCCCAGCCGCCCGCGGAAAGCCGCGCCGGCCGCGCGGGGGCCGCCGTGGAGCCAGACGAACAGGGCGACCAGCCAGGCCAGCGTGAACACACTGCGCCAACCGGTGATCAGCATGGGCCCGACCTCGGGCAGGAGTTTGACGCAGATGCCCGAACTGCTCCACAGGGTGGCGGCCGTGAGGACCATCAGGAGTCCGCGGGTGTGATCGGTCATGGCGACGGGCCCTCACGGTATCCGATCCGCGGCCGTCGTGCAACCAGGGGGGGCTCCCCGCAGGAATTCTCACTCAGCGATCCCATGCTTCTCCGGTGAACCGTGATTTCTGCAGGCCCTGGTCCCATCGGCAAATCAGGCCGAGGTCGCGCGGAAACCCGCTTCAGATCACATGGTGAGAATTGCTGGCCCCCCTGCCGCCCTTCTCACCAGGGGCTCTGGCCCGGGCTGGCGGGGGGCCCCTCGGCATGGCGGGCAGTCCGCGTTTCGCGCCCCCATGGCCGGCCGGCCAGGAGGGTGCGCCTGGTGCCGGCCGGCCCCGTGGAATGCGGACAACCCAGGCTGGGGCCTGGGTTGTCGCGGAGAAAACGGTTCTGCGGGCGGAGGCGGCCAGGAGCCGGGCGGCGGTCCCTCGTTCAGAAGAGCTTCGCCACCAGATCCTTGAGGGCCCTGACGGCCGCCTTCAGGTCGGCGAGGATCTGCTGGAGGGTCTTTTGGCCGTCGTTCTTGTTCTGGTCAGGCTTGGCGGGCGGATCGCCGACCGGCCGGCGGCCGGTGCGGCGGAACACCCGTTCGAACTTCTTCAGGTACTTCTTTTCCTTGGTGTCGTAGGTGCGGACGACGGCGGCGTCGGGGGTGAGCTCGAGCATCCGGACGATGCCCCGGCCGGTGGAGTTGCCCGGCACGTGGACGACGGTCACCCCGTCGACCTTGTTGCATGGGTGGTGGAAGCTGTCGGAGGAGGGGCCGATGTGCTTGTGGCCGGCGAACCAGAGGAACACCTGGGGATTGTCCTGCAGGATGGAGCGGATCCTGTCGGCAGGCTGGGCGTTGCCGTTCACGGGGCCGAGCCCGCCTTCCTTGACGGTGCTCCCGAGCAGGGGGGCATGGCAGAAGATAATGGTGGGCAGGCTGGGATGGGCGGCCAGGGTTTTCCGCAGATAGTCGAGGGTCTTGTCGGAAAGCCGTACCAGATTCTTGTGGGACAACTCGTCGGTGGGCAGGAAGACGAGCAGGTGGCCGCCCTCCAGTCTGGAGAACCTGATGGCCTTCTGCTTGAAGGCTTCCTGGAACTTCTTGAGCTTGGCCCTCTTTTCGGCGGGCGAACCGCGATACTTCTTGTCATCGGGGCCCAGCTTGTCCTGGTACATGAAGTCGTGGTTGCCGACGACCGCCCAGACGGGTTTTTTGATCTTGCCGACCAGCTCCGCGGCCAGTTCCCGTTCGGCGTCCGTCGAGACGCGCTTGCTGAGGTCGCCGCACAGGGCCACCGCATCGACCGCCTTCATGCCGTTGAGACACGCCGCCATCCGTTCAAGGCCGTCGAGGTTGCCGGGGCACACGTGGAGGTCGGCGGCCACCGCGATGCGGAACGGCCTGACCGTGGTGGCTGTCGCCGCAGGCTTTTCCGGGGCGGCCGACTGGAGCAGGGCTGGCGTGTCGCCGACGACATCCCGGCTCGGGTCGTGGTCCCGCAGGGTCTCGCCCAGGTCCTGGGCGGAAAGGTTCCCGCCGGTGACCAGCAGGAGGGCCAGGAGGAGAGACAACCAGGCACGGCGGAGGGGGATGTTCATGGATCTGCTCCTGTGCATCCGAATTTTCCCC
>CAZKPI010000842.1:1394-2277 GCA_964554555.1 uncultured bacterium | reverse complement strand
CGCGGGCGCCGGCGCTGGGGCGGGGCCGGCGGCGGGCGTGCCGGCCCCTTCGTCGCGCACCTTGAGCTGGAATCCGATGTCGGTGCCGGCCGGTTCGGTCGTCGTCACCTTGACCTCGTAGATGCCCGCGGTGCCAAGATCGACCATCGTCAGGCCATCGGGGTTCTTCTGGCCGACCCCCGGGTCGGAGGTCAGGACCACTTCCGTCACGCGGACGGAGGGAACGGGCGATCCCGCGGCATCGACCAGGTGGAAGGAGAGCTTCCGCGGACGGTCCAGCAACAGGAAGTTCGAGATGGCCTGACCGGGGGCCCGGTCGGCGGGGAACAGGCCGCTGTACTCGAACAGCCAGGCCGGACCGGCGAGCACAGCCGTTGACCACAGGGACAGGACCAACAGGAATCGTTTCATCTCGGACCTCCGGTGGCGGGTGGAATCACCCCGGGAAACGCACGAACCGGTCAGCGGATCCAGACACTCGAGGGATACAGATGCCGCAGGGTTGCCCAGACCGACTGGGCCTCGATGTAGTCGCGGTTCTTCTGGTACAGTTCCGCCAGGAGCGCCAGGGCATGGTTGACCTGGACGGGCCGGGCGGGGGGCAGAAGAGCCAGCGTCGCCAGGAGCCGGTCGATGGCCAGATGGGGGAACCGTTCGGCGGCAACGAAGGCGGCGAGCAACTGCCGCTCGTTCGGGGTGGTCGGGCGGTAGAGAGGGAACAGGAAATCCTTGGCCAGCCGCCGGTCACGGGCGGCCATGGCGGGCATGGCGTCCTTGTAGGCCCGCCAGGCCTCCAGGCGCTGATCGACGGCGACCTGGTAGAAGAGATCGACGGGAATGGTGTGGAACTTCCAGGTTGAGGTGAACCGGCCCAGCCGCTCGC
>CAZKPI010000842.1:0-1371 GCA_964554555.1 uncultured bacterium | reverse complement strand
GTTCGGCGAGCAGGCGCAGTTCGTTCGTGAAATCGGGGGTGATGACGGGCAGAAGGCCGTTGTCGTAGGGCAGGAGTGCCTTGTGGTCGTCGATCGTCCGAACCAGGCTCTGGCCTTCGTCCGAGGTCAGGGGGGTGACGGTCAGCTCGTAGAGGGCCTTCTCGAGCAGGGCGAGGCCCTCGAAGGAGGGGATCTCGGCCAGCCGGGCCAGACAGCGGTCGGCCTCGGTGGGGCGGTCCAGTTCGTAGCGGTTCACCAGCCACAGGTTCCGCAGAACGTTCCCGCGCAGGACCGGGTCGGCCTCGGGAAAATCGGACAACAGCTTCTGGTATTTCTCGGCCCGGACGATGGCGGGAAGGGAATGCCAGGCGGTGCGGGTCATCCCCAGCCAGGTGACGTCCTGACCGTGGCGCCGGGGTGCCTGGGCGTCCTTCGCCTGGATCTCGCCCAGGGCGGCCTCGGGAGCCTGCCTGGTGAAATACCCGGTCTGGACCGCTTCGCGCAACTGCCGGGCCGCGCCGAACGCGTCGAGGTCACCTTCCTGCGACTTGATGAGGGCGGCCGTCACCTGCTTGTCCTCTCGGGCCCACCGCTTGACGTTGCGCCGGGTGGTGCGGTTCGCCTGCTGGGCGTGCCATTGGTCGAGGACCGCCCCGGCCGACTGGTACTTGCCCACCTGGAACAGGCCGTTCATCTGGAGGGTCCGGAGCTTGTTCAGTTCCTGGCCCTTGAACAGCGGCGCGGCGGCGTTCAGCAGTTGTTCGGCCTCCTGGGGTCGGCCCTCGGCGTATTCCAGCAGGGCCTTCTGCACCAAGACCTGCTTGCGGAACCGGCCCTGGGGATACTTCTCGAGGTAGGCGTCGGCCACCACCCGCACTTCGGGGAACAGGCTGGGGTGGAGGCACTTGCAGGCCAGGGCCAGACTCAGTTCCTGCATATATGGGGAAGCCTTGGGCCGTCCCAGGGCGAGGGCCTGCCGGAGGGAGGTCTCGAACAGGCGGGCCGACTCGTCGGGGTGGGAAAAAGTCATCTCCACCGCCTTGCGGATATTCTTTTCGATCTGCCCGGCGGAGGGGCCCCCCCACACGGCGGCAGGCAGAAGACCGGTGAGCAACACGATCAGCAGACGGGTGGACCACTTGTTCATGACGGATTCTCTCCCTTTACTGGATTGTTCTTGTCTGGTGCAGGATTGGCCGGCCCGGACGAGGGGTGAGGGGTGCCGGATCCGCCCTCAGATGACGGTGCGGCAGGCCGGGGGCCAGGAGGGCCGCCTCCCCCTTCGGGGCGGCGGGGTGGTCGTCCGCCCGGGGGGCGGGGTCCGGAGGGTTCGTCGCCGCGCGCGCCCCCTCCCCCGCCCCGGCGCCGAAC
>CAZKPI010000841.1:493-2279 GCA_964554555.1 uncultured bacterium | reverse complement strand
CTACGCCACCCTCCAGGCGCTGAAGGAGATAACCCTGCAGCTCGAGGCCAACCGGGTGACAGCGCTGATCGGGCCGTCGGGGTGCGGCAAGTCGACCCTGCTTCGGGTCCTCAACCGGATGAGCGACCTCGTGGCCGAAACGCGCGCCACCGGTCTGCTGAGGGTGCTGGGCCGGGACATCTTCGATCCGCGGTTCGAGGTGACCGAACTGCGGCGCGAGGTGGGCATGGTCTTCCAGCACCCCAATCTGTTCCCCGCCTCGGTCTTCGACAATCTCGTCTTCGGCTTCCGCATCGCCGGGGCGGCCGACCGGGCCAGGCTCGGCCAGGCGGTGGAGGAGAGCCTGCGGGCGGTCGACCTGTGGAAGGACCTGGCCGACCGGCTCGACGAGAACGCCCTGGCCCTGTCCCCCGATTTCCAACAGCGGCTGTGCATCGCCCGGGCGATCGCCATCCAGCCGAAGATCCTGCTGATGGACGAGCCGTGCTCCTCGCTCGATCCCCTCGGCACCGAGAAGGTCGAGGAGCTGATCCTGCAGCTCAAACAGCAGTACACCATCGTGATCGTCACCCACTCGATGCAGCAGGCCGCCCGGATCTCGGACATGACCGGCTACATGCTGTTGGGTGAGCTCATCGAGTTCGATCAGACCACCCGGGTCTTCCGGAACCCGCGTGACCCCCGCACGGAAGATTACATCACCGGCAAGTTCGGTTGACGGACGGCCGGACAAGGAGCTGCCCATGATCATCAAGCGGCACATGGACGACGAGATCCAGGAACTGCGGGAGAGGATCCTGGAGATGACCCGGGCGGTGCTCGGCATGCTCGACCTGGCCCTGAAACCGCTGGCGGCCTTGACCAAGGAGGATTTCGACCGGATCTTCGACCTGGAGACGGACGTGAATCGCCACCAGATCAAGATCGACGACCTGGCGTGGAAGATCATCGCCCTCTACCAGCCGACGGCCTCCGACCTGCGGCGGCTGATCGGGGCCATCAAGCTGACCTCCGACTTCGAGCGGGCGGGTGACCAGATCTGCGCCATGTGCCGCCGGATCATGGACCTGCAGGAACTCGGCTGTCGCGAGTACCCGCCGGCCGTCTACGAACTGCAGGTGATGGTCAGAAGCCTGTTCCGCGACGGCTGTATGGTGCTCGACTCGCTGAACGAGGAACTGGCCGAGGCCGTCTTTCTGGGGGACGACACGATCGACGATGCGTTCGAGGCGTTGTTCCAGTGTCTGCGGCAGGAGATGAAAGCGGACCCGGGAGCGATCGACCGCCATCTGAACTTCCTGGCCGTCGCCCGATCCCTGGAGCAGGTGGCCGACATGGCCTGCAATCTGGCCGAGGTGGCCATCTTCATGAAAAAAGGGCTCGACGTCCGGCACCGCGGTCTGGGTCTGGGGTGATCCGGGCCGACCGGGGGGGAGGCGGGAAACTGCCGGCCGGGGGAGATGTCATGGATAGTTTGTACAAAATGGTGATTTTTGACATGGATGGAGTCCTCATCGACTCTGAGCCATGGTATTTCGAGGTCAACCGGCAGTTCTTTGCGGAGCGCGGGGTTGCCATCACCCGGGCGGATTTCGAAGGCTACGCGGGCATGGGCATGGTGACCATGTGGGAGAAGGTGCGGGTCCGCTACCGGCTCCCCGAGTCCGCGGAGGACTTGGCGGCCCTGGAGACCGAGGCCTTTCACCGGTTTTTGCTGGCCCAGCCGCGGTTGGAGCCCATCCCGGGGGCGCGGGATCTGCTGGAGGCGCTGGCCGGCCGGGGGATT
>CAZKPI010000841.1:0-453 GCA_964554555.1 uncultured bacterium | reverse complement strand
CCACCCCCCGGAAAAACGTGGACTGTATCCTGGACCGGACCGGACTGCGCCCCTTCTTCGGCGTGTCGGTGGCGGGTGACGAGGTGACCAACGGCAAGCCCGCTCCCGACATCTTCCTGCAGGCCGCCCGGCTGGGCGGTCACGAACCCGCCCGGTGCGCGGTCGTCGAGGACTCGGGCAACGGGGTGCGCGCCGCCAAGGCGGCGGGCATGTTCTGCATCGGGGTGAGGAACCCGCAATCGGGGCAACAGGATCTGTCCCCCGCCGACCTGGTTGTCGCCGGCTTCTCGCCCGGTCACCGCGACCGGATGCTCGCGGCCCTGACCGGAAGGGCCGTCTGAGCGTTCCCGGGGAGACGGCCCGGGGGAACCCTCAGACCGGCGCGGGCCGGACGGTGGTGGAACGGGCCGCGGTCAGTGGAGGTTTTCCCGGTTCCCGCAGCATTTCTTGAAC
>CAZKPI010000840.1:0-2287 GCA_964554555.1 uncultured bacterium | reverse complement strand
GAAGCCCGACCGCCAGAGAGGTTTGGCATGAAACGAATGGCCCTCGCGGTTTGCCTGTTTTCCCTCGTCGCCGGTCTGGCCTGGGCGTCCAGCACGAAAGCGCTGGTCCGTTTGTCCCACCTCTCCGACAAGGAAATGAAGCTGTTCCTGGGGAGCGAATTCGACCTGGTCTGCACCGGGCCTGACTTCGTGGAACTGGTGATGTCCCGCGAGGAACTCGCCGTCATGCAAAAGGCCGGGAAGAAGATCCATGAGATCGTGGCCGACCTCGACTGGTATGTGGCCCAGCGTCTCGCCCAGCAAACCCCGGAGGCCGCCTACCTGACCTACGACACGATGACCGCCCGCCTGCGGGAACTGGCCGCCGCCCACCCCGACATCCTCCGCCTGGAATCGATCGGCAAAAGCATTGAAGGACGCGATCTCTGGGCCGTGAAGGTCAGCGACCACCCCGGCCTCGACGAGAAGGAACCGGCCTGCCTGCTGGCCGGGGCCCACCACGCCCGCGAGTGGACCTCGGTGATGGTGCCGATGGCCGTCCTCGAAGCCCTGGTCGCCGGATACGGCTCAGACCCGCGCCTCACCCGGCTGGTCAACGAGCGGGAAACCTGGATCGTCCCCATGGTCAACCCCGACGGCGTGACCTGGTCGCAGACCAAGGCGAAATACTGGCGCAAGAACCGCCGGCCGGTGGGCAGTAGTTTTGGCATCGACCTCAACCGCAACTATGGCTACCACTGGGGCCTGACCGGCTCGAGCGACCAGCCCTACAGCGACACCTACCACGGCACCGGCCCCTTCTCCGAGCCCGAGACCGCCGCCATCAAGGCACTGGCCGAACGTGAGCATTTCCAGGCCAGCATCCACTTCCACAGCTATTCTGAGCTGATCCTGTTCCCCTTCGCCTACGCCTACGGCGTGCCCAATCCCGACGAACCGCTCTACCGCTCGGTCGGCGCCGAAATGGCCGCTTTCAACAAGTACACGGTCCAGAACTGCACCGAACTGTACCCGGCCGCCGGCATCAGCGACGACTGGCTCTACGGGGAAGGGAAGACGATCGCCTTCACGTTCGAGATGGGCCGCGAGTTCATCCCGCCCCCCACCGAGATCGCCAAGCAGTGCGCGCTGAACGTCCCGGCCGTCCTGCACCTCCTCGACCGGGCGGGCGCCATCGCGGTCAACAGCCCCACTGGCTCGGAAGAGATCATCGGCGCTCTCGATCTGCCCGATGCCCTGGCCGCCCTGACCCTGGGGCAGACCCTGCTTCCCCGCCATGCCGGCGACACCCGCGAGGCGGTGGCCGGCCGACTGCAGGCCGCCGCGCGCCGGGCCGCCGACCTGATCGCCGACCGCCTGGCCGAGGGTGACCTCGCCGCCTGGCGCGAGGTGCAGAAGGTTCCCGCCTTCCGGCCGATTCTGCGGCTCACCCGCACCAGGGCCCTGTTCGAGCACTGCCACGGCCGCCCGCTGACCGAAGCGGTCCTCACCGAGATCCAGCAAGCGCCCTGACCGCCAACCCCAGGAGCCGGGCGATTCCCCGGCCGTTCCCGCCCGTCGGCCAAACCCATCCGCCGGCCCCCCCGCCCGGACAAGGAGTTGTGGGTAGTGGGAAGGATCGGGTAGACTAAAGATGATACAACCAGCGGCGCCTCCCCCCAAATCCGTGCGGTTCCGCTTCAAAAACCCCCGTTACGACCGGATCGTCAGGCTGAACACCGAGTCGATCGCGCGCACCATGGGGTTCGACGAAGACCAGGTCTTCGATATCACCCTGGCGGTCGAGGAGGCCTACGCCAATGCGCTGGAGCACAGCAGTGAAGCCGGCACCGACGCCGATCTGGAGCTGGAGATCCTCTACCACCTGTATCCCGACCGCCTCGAGGTGACCATCCAGGATTCCGGGTGCGGGTTTTTGGCCCCCGAATCAGAGATGGCCGCCGTCTCGGAGGAGGAGGTCATGACCGTGCGCGGGCGCGGCCTGGGCCTGATCCGCACGCTCTCCGACCGGGCCGAGATCCTGTCGTCGCCCGGGCTGGGCACGCTCATCCGCATCGTGAAATACCTGCCGGCCGCCCGGCCCGCCAGTCGCCGCCGGAAGAATGGCTGACCAGCCCGGCGCCATCTTCCCGCCCCCCGAGGAAGGACTGGGGTAAAATGCCGCCAGGGGAGGGCCGGGCCAGGGGCCTGGCCAAGACCGTCGTGTGGGCCGTGCTGGCGGTGGTCGCTTATGACCTGAGGGAGAGCGACCCCGACCTGTGGGGCCATCTGGTGTTCGGGCGGGACT
>CAZKPI010000839.1:0-2289 GCA_964554555.1 uncultured bacterium | reverse complement strand
GTGCGTGCCGTCCAGACCCTCGGCGCCCGCATCCCGGGACACGACCAGCAGGCAGGCCAGGGTCAGCAGGGCCGCCAGCCACCGGGTCTGCCCACGATTCATTCGGTCTGCCCTCCCAGGATTTCCAGCTCCCCTTTTCCTAGCAAGGAATATACCGACTGAGGAGATGGAGGAAAGGCGCTCCCCGGACCAATGACGCCGGCCGCACCTGCCGGAATTCCGGCAGGTGCCGCCAGGTTCCCGTGCTTCCGGATCTCTTCTTGCGACTCCCGTGCTCCCCGATTCCTGCCGCCCAGGAAACGGGCCGCCTTTCCCTGGGCGGGCGCATCCATCCGTACCCGTTCTGCCCATGGCCGGGCCCCGGCTCCAATCCGCCCGCCGCCTTCCAAAATCGGGGTTGGCACCGCCGGTCGGGTTCACTATATTGTGCTTGCCGGGATGAACCGGCGGAGGTGCGAACCGATGGGGAATTCTTCCGCCTGACCAAGCCCTGAGACCGTTTCCGGATGTCGGCATGCCCCGGGAACGGCGTTGACGGAAGTCTGGCTTCCGCCTCCGACCGACGATTCCGGCCCCCGCACCGGGGGGATGGCTGGCCATTCCCTGCCCTGGGCTCCTGCTGTCAAAAAATCACCCGCAAGGACCACCAAGGAGGACCGCCATGAACAAGATCCGCCTGCTGTTTTTGATCGCCCTCACCGTCAATCTGCTGATGATGGCCTGGGAAACCTACGGGGGAACCATCGTCGCCGCGTTGACGCCGGCCTCCGTGACCGCCGACGACTGGCTCTTCAAGGCCGCCCCGATCGACCGCCCGCCCCCGCCCGCGGCCACCACCCCCTGGGCTGTGCTCGGCGCCTGGTTCGTCCTGGAAATCCTGCGCCTGGTCATCCTCGGCAACAGCTGGGCCGAATGGGGAGTGGTGGTGCTGGTGATCGCCGTGCTGGCCTCGGTGGCGGGGCCCATGGTCGGCAGTATCACCGACCAGGGCGTGATGTCGGCCGAACGGGCCGCCCGGTACAACGATCTGGCGCTGTCGGTGGGCGGGGCGAAAGACGTGAACACCTTCCGCCGCAACCTGAAGGAGGGGAAACTGCCCGACCCGGCCGACGTCACCTTCGAAGGCTTGTACTACGATTACACATTTGACACCGGCAAGGCGGCCGCCGCCTCGGCCGCGGCGGAACCCGCGGCCGGCGGCACCCCGCGCCTGTTCTACCCGTCCTACGCCTGCGCGGTGTCGAAGCATCCCCTGACCGGGGAGACCGAGCGCTACCTGGCCGTAGGCCTGAACTCCGACCTGAAGGAAAGCGACTTCCGGCGCAAGAAGCTGAACCTGGTGGTGGTGCTCGACATCTCGGGGTCGATGAGCGCGCCGTTCGACCGCTACTACTACGACCGGTTCACCGGCCGCAACGTGACCGTGAAGGAGAAGGATCCGGCCGACCGCCAGCGCACCAAGCTGGAGATCGCCTGCCGGTCCATCGTTTCCCTGCTCGACCATCTGAAGCCCGACGACCGGTTCGGCATGGTGCTCTTCGACGGTTCGGCCTACCTCGCCAAGTCCCTGCGCCTGATCTCGGCCACCGACCTGCCGGCCATCCGGCGGCACATTCTCGACCTTCAGCCGCAGGGCAGTACCAACATGGAGGCCGGCATGGAGATGGGCATCGACCTGCTGAAACCCTATTCCGACGCGGACCCCGAGGAGTGGGAGAACCGGATCATCTTCCTGACCGACGCCATGCCCAATACCGACGACACATCGGCCTCGGGCCTGCTGGGCCTGACGAAGGCGGCCAGCCAGCGCCGCATCCATTTCTCGTTCGTGGGCATGGGGCTCGATTTCACCTCGGAGCTGATCGAAGCCATCACCAAGGTGCGCGGCGCCAACTACTGCGCGGTCTTTTCAGCGGCCCAGTTCGAGCAGAAGCTCGTCGATGAGTTCGAGTTCATGGTCACGCCCCTGCTGTTCGACCTGGCCCTGTCGGTGCGCGCCGAGGGCTACCGGATCGAGAAGGTCTACGGGTCGCCTGAAGCCGACCAGGCCACCGGGGAACTGATGCGGGTGAACACCCTGTTCCCCACCCGGACGATCGACGGCGAGGCGAAGGGCGGGCTGGTTCTGCTGAAACTGGTCCAGACCGGCGATTCCCCGCGGCTGGTCCTGGAGGCCCGGTGCGAGGACCGGTCGGGGCGGGTCATCACCAACCGCCGCGAGGTGACCTTCCCCGCCGGCGAGGCCGAGATCTACGACAACTCCGGCATCCGCAAGGGGGTTCTGCTGAC
>CAZKPI010000838.1:0-2301 GCA_964554555.1 uncultured bacterium | reverse complement strand
TGAAGGTCGACCGGATGTGGTGGATCATGCGGATCCGGAACTCGGCATCGGTTTTCGAATGGTAGAGGGGGGTGTCGGGAAGAACCATGGGTCTGCCTCCGTTGCTCTTTCTCATATGGGGTCGGAAACACTATCGGTCATTCCGCCCTCCGGCCGAAGAGCTGGATGGAGGCCCGGGTGCATCGGGACTTGCGGCAGTCCCGGGGCCGATCGACGCGGGCCGGGCGGGGTCGCCTGCCCCGCCGGAGGGGTGACCGGCCTTTTCCCTGGCGGACCGGGAAGCGGAATGGGAAATTGGGCGGGCGGTGCTGGCCTGTTCTGTGGTAGATTCTTGAGGCAGGCCCTCTGCCGCCGAACTCAACGTGACAGACCCCTCCAACCACCCTGGATCCGCGGGCACGCCGTCCGGTCGGCTTTACGTCACCGGGGACGGCCTGTTTTTGCTGGCTGTCCTGCTGGCGGTCATCGTCGTCTACCTGCCTTCCCTGGCGGGCGGGTTCGTCTTCGACGAACACCACCTGGTGCTGGCCAACCAGCGCCTGGGGCGATGGGAGGAGATCCCCCTGTCCTTCCTCCGGCTCGAGGAGGAGTCGCCGGTGGTCTCCCACCAGGCGGGGACGGTGGGCCGGTATCGCCCCCTGCCTTCCGTGCTCGGGATCGTGGCCTGGCACCTGTTCAAGCTGAACCCGCTGTGGTGGCGCGTGGTCAACCTCGCCCTCTATCTGATGACCGTCACCGCGGTGATCTCCCTCCTGCGGCACCTCTGCCCGGATCCCTGGGTGTACCGGTCGGCCGCCCTGGTGTTTGCCCTGCATCCCATCCATGCCGAGGTGGTCGCCTGGGTGGCCCTGTTCGGCAACACGCTGTTGGGCCTGGGTTTCACCCTGGCCCTGCTGTACCACGTGGAATCGCGGAGCGGGTGGGGGCTGGCCAATGGGCTGGCCTCGGCCTTTTTCCTGCTGACGGCCCTGTTCTCACGCGAAGCCGCGCTGGTCTTTCCCCTGGTGGTGTTCGCTTGGGAATGGATCGGCCCCGGGCGGGATGAGAGCGCCCCGCCGCCGTCGGTGCTCACGGCCGTGTGGCATACCCTTCCCTCGCTTCTCACCACCGGCCTCTACCTGGTGATCCGCTGGTATGCCCTGGGCGGGAACCTGCGGATGACGGTCGAGGGGGAAATCCCCTGGACCACCGCCCTTCTGACCATTCCTGCGGTCCTGTCCGACTACCTGTGCCGGTTGTTCCTGCCCGTGAACCTGTCTCCCGTCTACCCGGCGGCCTGGGTCGGGGCGGCGGGCGACCCCCGGTTCTGGGGCGGGCTGATGGCTCTGGGGGCCCTGGGCTTCCTGCTCCTGCACCTCGCCACCCCGCCCGGCGGAGATCCGCGACCGGCGCGGTTCGGGTTGGCCGCCACCCTCCTGACCTTATTGCCATTCCTGCATCTGCGGGTGTTGTCGGCCCACCTGCTGGAACAGGATCGCTACCTCTTCCTCTCGTCGATCGGTTTCTGCCTCCTGCTGGGACTCTTGTTCCGAACGGTGGTCAGGCCCGCCGCCCGCCCGGCCCTGGCGGTGACCCTGATCCTGGCGGCGGCGGCGGGGTTGGGGGGCATGTCTTTCCAGCAGTCGCGCATCTGGCGCGACGATGTGGCCCTGTTTACCCGGGCGGTGGAAGTGAGCCCGGGATCGAGCCTGGCGCACCAGAACCTGGGCATGGCCTGGCTGATGCAGGGGCGGCTGGAGCAGGCCGAGGAGCGGTTCCACCACAGCATCGCCCTGGGCAACCCCGCCGCGGGGTATGCCGGGCTGGGCGACGTGGCTTTTGCCCGGGGCCGCTACGAGGCGGCGGTGGAAGCCTACGAGCAGGCCCTCTCGGCCGACTGGAACGTGTCGGCCGCCCTCCTGCGCAACCTCGGCCTGGCCTACTTCCAGATCGGCGACGACGAGCAGTCCCTGCGCACGTTCGACCTGCTGGTCTCCCGGTTCCCCGAACATCCGCTCGGCTTCCTCCATGCGGGGTTGCTGAGGTTGTTCCGCCAGGACCACGCCGGGGCCATCGAACGGCTGAACATCGCCCGCCGGCTCGATCTCAGCGATCCCAACATCCCCTATTTCCTCGGGGAGGCTCATGAAGCCCTGGGGCACCGGGAGGAGGCGCTGGCCGCCTACGCGGCCGCCCTCGCCCTGTCGCCCGGGTTCAAACGCGCCCAGGCCCGTCGCCAGGCCCTGCTGGCGAATCCGGTCCCTCCTGCCGCCGCGTCCCCCGCCGCCGCGTCGGCCGCCACCCCGACGCCGCGATTGCCGC
>CAZKPI010000837.1:0-2313 GCA_964554555.1 uncultured bacterium | reverse complement strand
GGGGGCGCCGCCGTGCCGGCCGGCCCGGCGGCCAGGGGCGGCACGGGCCTCGCGCCCCGCCTTTCGGGGCGGCAAGGTGGTGTGGCGCTCATCGGGATGGTTGGGGGCTGGGGCGGGGCCTGCCCGGCGGCGCGGCGGACAACCGTCTTCTCCTGCATGTCAGGCCTTCTTCCCGGCCTTGGCCGAGGGGTGCTGGCCGAGGAGTTCGACGAAGACCACGTAGCCGCAGTAGGGACAGCGCACGGTGTTGGCTTTGAAGTGACAGCCGGGGCAGGTCTTGGTCGCGGTGCCGGTGACCTCCGACCCGCAGATGTGGCACAGGACCGTTCCTTCGTCCCAGTCGATGGCGGCGCGGCAGTTCACGCACCGGATCAGGTTCAGCTTGGCCGCCAGGTGGTAGGCCGCCCGCACCACCATGTTGATGACCGAGAAGCCGAGGGCCAGCACCAGCATGAACGGCAGGGCCAGGAGCTTGAAGACCAGCCGGACATCGACTTTTTCCTCGAAAATCACGTAGAAGTCGGAATTGATGTACCAGTTGTAGACCTTCACGTAGTCTTCGACGATGCGGGGCATCAGCAGAAGCAGGATGAAGGCGAAGGCCACCCCGGCCAACAGCGTGGCCGCCAGCCAGGCGAAGGCGGTGACCGCCCCCGACCGCCAGACCAGGTCGAACAGGTGAAGGACGAAATAGCCCAGCGCCCGCAGTTCGAAATACGCGCTCATCGGCCTCGTCCTCCATTTCCCCGTCGGCGTTCCCACCGGAGCTGTCGGTATGGGCGGGACCCGGCGGCGGGTCGTTCCGACATCAGGATACCATCCTTCCCACTATCGGCAGAAACCGCCCGAGGGTGAACAGGAGGGTGGTGAGGAGGGCCCCCGCCGGACTGCCCGCCGGCAGGGCCGAGGTTTCCAGCCATTCGAGGAAAGCCGCCACGAGAAGGGCCTGCAGGCCGGCGGTCCGCCAGGGGTGGCTGTTGTGCCCGGGGAGTGCCGCGGCGGCCCAGGCCATGGCCAGGGCGGGAACGATCCCCCAGAAGCAGGCGGCCACCAGGATGCCGCCGGTCATCCGGGCCGCGGCCCCGCTGGCGGATGGAGCTTCGGCTGGGATGGGGTCTGCCGCCGTCATCGGTTGCCGGCTGGTCCAGCTTGCCCCGTCGCTGTGGCCCGCCCCCGGGAACAGGATCTTCCCCGGGCCGCCGCCGACCCGACCAGAGGAATCGGCAGGGTGGGGCACGGGGCGGGCGGAGGTCAGGGGGCCAGGGCGGTTCGGGTCCCGGCCGTTCGCGGGGGCCAGGCCGGCCAGCAGTGGCAGGAGCAGGACGGCCAGGTTGGGAAGCCCTTCCCCGGCGCCGAAGCTCTGGAATCCCCCCGCCAGCCACCGGCCCGAAAGGGCCTCCGGGTCGGCCAGCAGGGCGGCCGCCAGGGCGTAGGGGGCGAGGTCGGCCGCGCCGGCCGGCCGCCGGCGCCACAGCCCCCACAGGCCGAGGGCGGCCCACAAGGGCACCCGGGAATCGAACAGGACCATCCCCTCCCCTGCCCAGGACAGGGTCACCCGCCAGGGCGGCAGACTGCGGGCCAACACCACGGCCCAGGCCCAGCCGGCGGCCGCGAGCAGGGCCAGGCCCGGCCAGGCCGGTCGGCCGCCCGGATCGTCGTCGATGTCGACGGCGGTATCGACGGCGGTGTCGGCGGCGTTTCCCGCCATGGAAGCGGATCCCCTGGCGGCCCCGCCTCTTGCGGACTCTGCCTTCCCGGAGGGGACCGCGGCAGGCCCTGCGGCGGCAGTCCCGGCTCTCCCGGCGGCGGCCCCGGTTTCCCCCGCAAGGTCTGCCGGCGCGGGGGAACGGGGGTCCGGCGGCGGGTGCGGCCTGACCGTGGCGGTCCTGCCCGAGCGGCCCAGCAGGTTGAAGGCCACCAGCAGGCACCAGATGCCCAGGAACCGGTGTCCCAGGATCAGGTTCAGGAACATGGCCGTCCCCACGCCGCCGGCTTCATCCGGCCGCCTCCTCCTGGCCCGTTCCCGCCAGGATGCCGAGACACCGCCCCCCGATGGCCAGGGCGGCCGGCCCCAGCAGGCCGATCTTGACCAGGTTCTGGAGGTCTTCGGCCACCGGCGCCGGGAGACCGGCGGCGGTCAGGGCCAGGCCAAGCGCCCCCAGCAGGGCGAACACCCCGTCCTTTCGGTGGTGCCAGGCGAACACGGCCAGCAGGGGCTCGTCCTGCCGGGCATCCTCTTCCAGCAGGGTCTGGGCCACCGGTTCCTTGACGATGGCGATGGCCGCCGCGTAAACCCACCAGGCGAGGATGTCC
>CAZKPI010000836.1:620-2315 GCA_964554555.1 uncultured bacterium | reverse complement strand
ATGGAGGTGAGCATGGCGTCTTACCCCGTTTGGCGCACGAAGAGGGGGCCGGTGGCGCGGCCGAAGGCGCCGTCGGCTCCATAGGTGAGCGGTTGCTGGCCCGAGTGGGCGTTGATGGACTTGAGCGTTTTATCAATGAGGTCGAGGAACACGCGGGTCAGGGACTGGTTCAGGCGCTGGACGATGCGGGTGCGGGCCAGGCTTTCACGGAGGGAGCGGCGGCGGTCGGGCGGGAGCAGGGCCTCGTCGAGTGTGCGGCCTTCCTGGAGACCGAGGTCGCGGCGGACCTGTTCGAGGCGGAGCAGGGCGCGTTCCTGGATTTCGAGAGCGGACCAGATGGCTTCGGAGCGGCGCGCGAGCAGGGCGTCGCGCAGGGCGAAACTGGTTTTTTCAAGGTCGTCGAGGCAGGCCACGAGTTCGTTCACCTTGTCCTGGCGGGTAGGGGTGGGGGTCATGGCGGCGGCTCCGGTGGGTTTCATCGGGAGAGCTGGTCGTAGAGCAGGTCGGCGAGGCCCATGCCCTGCTGGGCGCTGAGGTCGCGGCTGACCTGTTCGATGGCATGTTCGAGCATGGGTCCATAGGCGCTGGAACGGCCCTCTTCGGAATCCTCGGTGAGGGAATTCAGCCCCTCCTTGAGGAGAATCGAGAGGAAGAAGCCTTCCATTTCGCGGCAGGCGTAGCGGAGGGTGGGGTCTTCCGGCGCGGCGCGGCTGTTCCGGCTGCGGGCGGGGGGGGGGGGAAGGGGGGGGGGGGGTCAGGGGGAGCTTCATCCTGCCTTACATGGTGACCAGTTCCATTTGGAGCGCGCCCACGCGGGAGAGGGCTTCGAGGATGGAAATGATGTCGCTGGTGCTGGCGCCGAGGGAGTTGAGCAGGTTGGCCAGGTCCTGAACGGTGGCCGTGCCCTTGAAGGCCACCACGTGGGCGGCCTGTTCCTCGGCCCGGGTCGAGACATCGCCGACGACCACGGTCTGGCCGCCCTCGCTGAGGGGGGCGGGCTGGGAGATGAGGGGCATGGACTTGATGCTGACGATCAGATTCCCGTGTGCGACCACGGCAGGGGCGATGCGGACGTCGTGGCCCATGACGATGGTGCCGGTGCGTTCGTTGACCACGACGCGGGCGGGCGCGTCAGGCCGGACCGGCAGGCTTTCCAAACGGGCCATGAAGAGGGCGACCTGGTCGGTGTCCAAGGCGTCCTGGGGCACTTCCACGAGGATGGTGCCGGCGTCCTTGACTACGGCGATGCCGGTACGGGACTGGTTGATGCTCTCGGCCGCGCGACTGGCGGTGGTGAAGTCGGGGTGGCGGAGCACGAGGCGGAGGATGCCGTTCTCGTAGAACTGGTTCTGGTGGTCGAATCGGATCTGGGCCGCGCCGGGGATGATGCCGGTGGTGGGGGTATTCTTGGTGACCCCCTCGCCGCCGACGCCGCCGGCGCCCACGTTGAAGCCGGCGACCGTGATGCTGCCCTGGGCCAGGGCGTAGAGTTCGCCCTCGGGCGAGAGCAGGGGGGTCATGAGGAGCTGGCCGCCCTGCAGGGAGGAGCAGTCGCCGATGGAGCTGACGTGCACATCCACGCGGTCGCCGGCGGAGTGGAAGGGGGGGATCACGGCCGTCACGATGACGGCGGCCACGTTCTTGCTTTTGATGTCGTTGGGCGGCAGGGTGATGTTGAAGTTCTGGAGCAGGTTG
>CAZKPI010000836.1:0-587 GCA_964554555.1 uncultured bacterium | reverse complement strand
TTGAGGCCCACGACCACGCCGTAACCCACGACTTCGACCGGGGCGAGCCCGGCGATGCGGACGATGTCCTTGATCCGGACCGTGATGTTGGCCGGAGCCGGGGCCACGGCGGCCAGGAGCGCCGCAGCGAGGCACAGGAGTCGGAGATGGCGGCGGTTCATGGGAATGCCCTCAGAACGGGTTGATGAAGTCCACGAGCGTGTCGAACACGCCCTTCTTCTGGCTCTTGGTGATGGGCCCGGAACTGGTGTACTGGACGCTCAGGTCCGCGATGGCGGTGGAGCGGACCGTGTTGTCGCGGGACACGTCGTTGGGGCGCACGGTGCCGGTGAGGATGTACTGCATGTCCTCGCCCATGACGGAGAGGGAGCGTTTGCCCTCGATGAGGAGGTTGCCGTTGGGGAGCACCTCCATCACGCGCACGGAGATGGTGGTGGTGATCTTCTCCTCGTTCTTCATCTCGCCGCCGCCCTCGAAGCCGCGCTGGGCATCCACACCCCACTTGGGGATGGAGATGTTGGTCCACGAGGTGGGGGCATTGTCGATGTTGGGGTGGGTGATGCTCAACTGGCCGGAGGTGGTGGTTT
>CAZKPI010000835.1:0-2315 GCA_964554555.1 uncultured bacterium | reverse complement strand
CTTGCGCCGCCCCGCCCGCGGGGCCAGGGCCGGGGGGCCAGACCGGCCCCAGGCCGAGAAGCAGTCCCGCCAACAGCCCCGCCACGAGCCGCCCCCGTTCGCCGCCCGCCCGATGTCTGGCCGCGGCGCTTTCCGTCCGTTGCGCGCGCTTCATGTTCCTCCCCTTCGCCGCCGTTCCCCAGGGAACCACGACCCACCGCTGGTCCCGGTGTTGGTCACGTTCCTTCCGTTGTTCTCTCCCCGCCCCCCGGGGTGCCTGGCCCTGATCGATTCCTGCCTGGACAACGCCGTCCTTCCGGTGCCAGTCCCATCGCCGATGGACCCGATCGGCGTCCATCCGCGTTCATCCGCGGCCAGGTCGCCTGATGACCGGTTCCTGGCAGGGTCAGGCCCCGGCCTCGCCCAGCCCGTGCAGGAAACTGGCCGACAACTGCCCCACCGCCACCTCCTGGATCGGCCCGGTCATGAACAGCACCCCGCGCTCGTCCTGCGAAATGACCAGGTCACCCCCCGGCATGTGGACCGTCACGGGCGAGGTCAGCTTCCCCAGTTTGATCCCCGCCGCCGCCACCGCGGTGGCGCCGGTCCCGCACGCCTGGGTCATGCCGCAGCCGCGCTCCCAGACCGTCACCTTCGCCTCCTGCGGCGACAGGATCTCGACGAACTCGACGTTGATCCGGCGCGGGTGGTTGGGATGCACCTCGAGCCAGGCGCCCAGGGCGATCATCTCGTCCTGGGTCAGGGGGCTGGAGAGGAACAGCATGGCATGCGGGTTTCCGATGTTGACGTACACGGGCTCGAGGGTCTCCTCCTGCCAATGCAGGGGCTTGCGGTCCCTGGGCGAGAGCAGTTCCCCCGTGGCGGTGAGGTCGAAGGACGGTTTTCCCATCTCGACCCGGTACTGGCATTTCCCATCTTTCACGGTGCCGGCATGGATCTCCTTGACCCCGCTCAAGGTCTCGATCAGCAGAGGCTCGTGGCCCAGGTGGTGCTGACGGTAGAGGTGGGCCACCCCGCGGATCGCGTTGCCGCACATCTCCGCCTCGGTGCCGTCGGTGTTGAACATCTGCATGCGGCAATGGTGCTTCTTGTCGCGCGGGGGCTGGATGAAGATGACGCCGTCCCCGCCCAGCCCGCGGCCCGAACTGCACAGCAGGCGCAGGATCCGGGGGTTCTTCAGGACCGCCAGGTCCTGGCCGAGCTCGTCGAAGAAGATGAAGGAATTGCCGAGGCCGTGCATCTTGTGGAACCCGAACATGGGTGCGTCTCCTTAGCCGAAATGATGGGCCGCCTGCGAGAAGATCCAGAAGGCCAGGCCGATGGCGGCCAAAAACAGCAGGACCGTCCGCTGGTCCTCGCGCGACAGACTGAGCTGACGCCAGTTGCCGGCCACGAACAGCACGCTGATGCAGGGCAGGACCGGCAGTCCCACCCCCACGAACAGGGCGAGCCCCACCGTGATCAGAAAACCCGCCCCCAACAGCAGGACGTTCTTGCGGAGGCCGAGGTCGAATCGGACGGCCGCCTGGAAATAGATGCCAAAAAACAGGAAATCCGTCAACCCGATCAGGAAGGGGATGGCCTCGCTGGCCCCGGTCAGCAGAGGGAACCGGAGCAGGAAGTAATGGATCTGCGAGGACCGGATGATCAGGGCGGTCGCGCCCTGCGAGACGCTCCAGGCGTCGGCCAGCGTCGCCACCAGCGCGATGGGGATGAGGTGGCTCTTCTCGTCGATCCCGGCGCCGATCCACAGCCCGATGCCGGTCGCCAGCAGGAGCTGGCTCAGACACAGCAGGAAGATGCGGAAGGCCGACTCCCCGAAACACTCCTCCAGGAAGTCGGAGATCGCCCCATGCAGGAGGTTGCGCGTCACCACCACCCCGTCCCCGCCCACTGCCATGCCAAGGGCGGCGGTCAACAACACCGTCTCGGTGGTGGTCGCCGCGGCTCTCTCGATGGCCCGTGTCCGTTGCGCCAGCGGCTTCGCGGTGAGCATCACCAGGACCAGGCCGACCGCGCCCAGCGCCATGTAGGTGGTTCGGTGCAGGGCCAGGCGGGAAAAGGCCGCCACCCAGGCGAACCCGAGCAGGATCACCGCCGCGGCGGACAGGAAGTAGGCGGCCGCGCGCGGCAGTTCGGGCAGGCCCGGTCGCAGGACCAGGGCCCCGCCAAAGGCCAGGGCCCAGGCCGCCAACACCCTGACCGGAAGATCCCAGGGCCGCCCGCCCCCCCCCGGGGCTGTCAGCGGGCTGGCGGCCGTTCCGGCCGCCGCCCCGCCCGGCAGGGGAGGGGAGGGGGGCATCATGGCCGGGGCG
>CAZKPI010000834.1:0-2315 GCA_964554555.1 uncultured bacterium | reverse complement strand
AGGCCTTCATGATCCTGACGTCCATCCTGCAGACCATCGGCCGCACCCCTCTCCTGCGCCTGGCCCGCCTGGGACGCGACGAGGGGCTGGAGATCCTGGCCAAGGTCGAGTCGTTCAACCCGGGCGGCTCGGTGAAAGACCGCATCGCCCTGGCCATGATCGAGGGGGCCGAGCGCGAGGGAAAACTCCGCCCCGGCGCCCTCCTGATCGAGCCCACCTCGGGCAACACCGGCATCGGCCTGGCCATGGTGGCCGCCGTCAAGGGCTACCGGCTGATCCTCACCATGCCCGAGACGATGAGCGTCGAGCGCCGCAGGATCCTGGCCGCCTACGGCGCCGAGATCGTCCTCACTCCCGGCGCCGAAGGCATGAAGGGCGCCGTCCGGCGGGCCGCCGAACTCCTGGCGGCCACCCCCGGGGCCGTCTCCCCGTCCCAGTTCGACAATCCCCACAACCCCGCCGCCCACGAGCGCACGACCGCCCTGGAGATCATCGAGGCTCTCGACGGGAAGCCGGTCGACGCCTTCGTCTTCGGGGTCGGAACCGGCGGCACCCTGACCGGCATCGGCCGCGTGATCAAAGCCCGGGGCATGGCGGCAAAACTGGTCGCGGTGGAACCCGCCGCCTCGCCGATGCTCTCCGCAGGGCGGGCCGGGCCCCACAAGATCCAGGGCATCGGCGCGGGTTTCGTCCCCGGCGTTCTCAACCGCGCCCTCGTCGATGAGGTGGTGACCGTGACCAACGAGGAGGCCATGGCCCTGGCCCGCGACCTCGCCCGCCACGAAGGCCTCCTGGTGGGCATCAGCAGTGGGGCCGCCCTGGCCGCCTGTCTGGCCTGGGCCCGCCGCCAGCCCCCCGCCGGCCGGACCCGGACCATCGTCACCCTGTTCCCCGATACCGGCGAACGCTACCTCTCCACCGAACTTTTCCCTTCCCAGGGCTAAACGAATTCCCGCCATCGCCCGAAAGAACGGATGAGGTGGATCGGCGATGGCCGGTCCGCGAAGTCCGTACCACGGAGTGGAACAGCATGATCGGAACCGCGCCTCCCGGGCCGCTGACCCCGGCCGCCGGCCCCCCGCCGGAAAAGGCCGCATGAGCCGCCGCCCCCTCCTCCTGCTTCTGCTGGCCGCCGCCCTGGCCGCGACCGGCTGTCGGCGCGCGCCCGCCAATCCGCCCCAGCTCTACGAGAAGGAGGCCGCCGCCCTGGCCGAGGTCATCAAGGCCAAGAAAGCGGCCGAAGCCCAGCAATACGTCGGCGACCGGTACGCCTGGGAAGGCACCCGGCGCTCCATCGACCGCCTGCCCGACCGCCTGACCGACACCCACGAGCGGATCAAGGCCGAGATGGAACTTCTGCGATTGGTGATCCATGGCCCGAAGAAGGGAAAATAGAGTCGTCGCCTTCGTACTGAAGGCATTCTTCGGACATCCCGGCTCCCGCGGGGGAACCCTGGCCGGGATCCTCCTCGTCTTCCTGGTCGGCATGGCCATGCACGGCACCAGCCAGCTCCTGCTGGCTCAGGACGCCGAGGGAGACCCCGCTCCCGAAGCCGCTCCCGCCGAAGGCGGCGAAGCCCAACCCGCCGGCGAAGGCGGCGAAGCCCAACCCGCCGGCGAAGGCGGCGAAGCCAAGCCTGCCGGCGAAGGCGGCGAAGCCAAGCCTGCCGGCGAAGGCGGCGAAGCTCCCCCGCCGGCGGACGGCGAGGGGGAAGCCCCGCCGGAGGGCGCGGAACCGCCCCCGCCGCCCGTCGATGCCGAGGCCGTCCAGGGGGAAGCCTCGGGCTTCATCCAGGCGGGCAAATACGAGGAGGCGGTCGCCCTGCTCCAGGACAAACAGCACGCCTTCGCCAGCGCCCCGGCCCTGCTCGAACTCTATGTCGAGGCCCTGGTCGGCTGTGCCAAGCCCAACTGGGGCGAGGTGGAGGCCAAGGCCAGGGAACTCGTGGACGGCGACCCCAAGCATCCCCTCGGCAACTATGCCATGGGCCGCGCCCTCGCCGAGAAAAAGAAGCCCAACCTGGCCAAGGCCCTGGAGCACCTGGCCATCGCCAAATCCGGCAAAAAGCCCTACAAAGATGCCGGAACGGTCTATTACAAGGTCTGGGCCAAGAAGAACTGGGCCATGCTGGTCGGGGCCCTGGCCATCGTGGTGGTGGTGGGGGTCAAGGTCGTCCAGAAACGGAAAGCCGCCAAGGCCGCCGCCGATCTGGCCGCCATCGCCGCCGCCGCCTCCGAAGCGGCCCCTGCGGCGGCCCCGCCGGCCGACGCCAAGGCCCCCGACGCCAAGCCGGCCGAGACCAAGCCCGCCGAAA
>CAZKPI010000833.1:0-2321 GCA_964554555.1 uncultured bacterium | reverse complement strand
CTCTTCTGCCAATGCAGGGGTCAGGTGTGCGTTTGCCCTGGCCGCCCCCCGGCACCGGCTTCCGGGCCAGGGTCGATCGTGATAGCATGGCTCTCCATCCCCTACTTGGAGGCGAATGGTGGCAGGGAACGATGACCGGGCGGCTGACACACGGGTGTTCCGGGGGGTCGTGTTCGACCTCGACGGAACCCTGCTCGACACCCTGACCGACCTTGCCGACTGCCTGAACCGGGTCCTGCAGAGGCACGGACTGCCCACCCACCCGCGGGACGCCTACCGGATGTTTGTCGGCGACGGCCTGCGGATGCTCGTCCAGCGGGCGATGCCGGTCGACCGCCGGGACCCGGCCGGCATCGACGCCCTCACTGCGGCGATGAACGCCGAGTATGCCGAGCACTGGGCTGACCAGACCCGGCCCTACGAGGGCATTCCCGAAACCCTGCGGGCGCTGGCGGAACGGGGCCTGACCCTGGCCGTCCTGTCGAACAAGCCCGACGAATTCACGCCGCCGGCCGTGCGGCGGTTCTTTCCCGACATCCCCTTCGCGGCGGTGCGCGGCGCCCGTCCGGAGGTGCCGCGCAAGCCCGACCCGACGGGGGCCCTGCGGATCGCGGCCGAAGCCGGCCTGGCCCCCGCGGAGTTCCTGTATCTGGGCGACTCGGGCACCGACATGCAAACCGCGGTCCGGGCCGGCATGCACGCGGTGGGGGTCCTGTGGGGATTCCGCGGCGCCGACGAACTGCGCGCCAACGGGGCCGCCCATCTGCTCGACCATCCGTGCGGCCTGCTGACCGCGTTCCGGTTCTCCCCACCCCTCCCGACGCGCCCATCGCCCTCTTCTTCCCCGGGTGAGAAGACGGGCCGGGTCTTCGTCCCGGCCGGCCAGGGCGGGTCCGGTGGGTCCGGGGCGCCGGGCCCCCGGCGGGACACGGAAGCCCCGGGAGGCGGTCCCCGCCTGCCGGCCCGGGCCGACATCCGGCCGGGGGCGCGGGTGCGGATCGTGCAGAAGGACGACCAGCGATCGGGGAGGCTGACCGAGGGGGTGGTGCGGGAGGTGTTGACGCGGTCGCCAACCCATCCGCACGGGATCAAGGTCCGTCTCGAAACGGGGGAGGTCGGCCGGGTCAAGGAGCTCGTCGGAACCGGGGCTTGACGTTTCGTCCTGGACCGGTCATAGTTTCTTGACATAGGACACCTTTCCCCGGACGAGGTTCGCAGCATCATTCATCTCGACATGGACGCGTTCTTCGCGTCGGTCGAGCAGGCTGATGACCCCTCGCTGAAGGGGCGGCCGGTGATCGTCGGGGGGACCGCCCGCGGGGTGGTCTCGGCGGCTTCCTACGAAGCGCGCCGGTACGGGGTGCGGTCGGCGATGCCGATGGTGACCGCCCGCCGGTTGTGCCCGCAGGCGGTGGTGCTCCCGGTGCGCATGGACCGCTACCTCGAGCTCTCCGAGAAGGTGATGGCGATTTTGCGCGACATCTCCCCCCTGGTCGAACAGACCTCGATCGACGAGGCGTTTGTCGATCTTTCGGGCACCGCCCGGTTGTTCGGCCTGCCCGCCGAGCTGGCGCCGGATGTCAAGCGGCAGATCCTGGCCCAGACCTCGCTGACCTGCTCGATCGGGGTGGCCCCCAACAAGTTCCTGGCCAAGATGGCCTCCGAGCGCAACAAGCCCGACGGGCTCTACATCCTGGAGGAGCGCCGGGTGCGGTCGTTTCTGCGCCCTCTGCCCGTCGGCCGCATTCCAGGGATCGGCCCGAAGACGGAAGAAGTGCTGAAAAAGTACCATGTGTACAAGATTGAGGACGTCTTCCGCTACCCGCCCGAGTTCTGGGAGTCGCACCTGGGCCGGCAGGGCGCCCTGCTCTACGAGCGGGCCCTGGGCATCGACCCTTCGCCGGTGGTTCCCGACAGCGAGCCCAAGTCGTTCGGGGCCGAGGACACCCTGCCCCGCGACACACGCGACCTGCGGGTACTGACCATGTGGCTGTTGTCGCAGGCCGAGCGCCTGGGCCGGGAACTGCGGCTGTCGAACTGGTTCGCCGGCAAGGTCACCCTGAAGCTCAAATTCGCCGACTTCACCCAGCGCACGAAAACCGTGTCGCTGGCCGAGCCGACGCAGGCCACCCAGACGATCTTCGAGGCGGCACGGCACCTCCTGCAGGGGTTTCCCCTCGCGCTGGACGTGCGGCTGATCGGGATCTCGGTCAGCTTCCTGTGCCGCCACCCCTCCCAGCCGACCCTGTTCCCCGACCCCAACCACCGCCGGCGCGAACTGCTCGACCGGGCCCTCGACGCCATCCGCGAGAAGTTCGGCC
>CAZKPI010000832.1:0-2325 GCA_964554555.1 uncultured bacterium | reverse complement strand
ATGAGCCTGGGCCGGGCCCGTCTGCTCTTCCTGATCGGGCTCGACCTCGAGATCTGGCTCAAGCCTCTGCTCGACGGCGCCCGCAACCTGAGCCTCCAGCCCGGCGGCCCGGGCTACGTCGATTGTTCCCAGGTCATCCCGGTCAGGGAGATCCCCACGACGCGGGTCGATCCCTCCATGGGGGACGTCCACCCGCTGGGAAATCCGCACTACTGGCTCGATCCCGCCAACGGCATCCGGATCGCGGAACTGGCCGCCCGCAAGCTCAGTGAGGTCGATCCCGAGGGAACGGAGACGTTTCGGAAGAACCTGGAGACCTTCCGCCAGACGATCGAAACACGCCTCCCGGCATGGCAGAAAAAGCTGGCGGCGGCGGGCAACAAATCCATCGCCTGTTTCCACAGCTCGTGGATCTACTTCACCGAGGCCTTCGGCCTGAAGATCGTCGGGTATGTCGAACCCCGGCCTGGCATTCCCCCCACGGGTCGTGAACTGGCCGCCCTTACTGAAGCCATGCGGGCATCCGGCGCCAAGGTGATCCTGCGGGAGCGCTACCACCCGGACCGGTTCGCTGAACTGGTGGCGGGAAAGGTGGGCGGGAAGGTCCTCGTCCTTCCCGCATCGGTCGGGGCGGAGAAGGGACTGGACACCTACCCGGACCTGATCGGGGCGATCGTCGACCGCATTGCGTCAGCCCTGCCGTGAGCACTCCCTGGCTGGACTTTCGCGGGGTGACGGTCGGGTACCCCGGCCTTCCCGTCCTGAAGGATCTGACCCTGACCATTCCATCCGGGCAGGCCCTGGGTCTCGTCGGGCCCAACGGATCGGGCAAGACGACTCTGCTGAAAACCATGCTGGGCCTTCTGCCCCCCCTGGCCGGGGAACTGCTCCGGCCGGGGGACGGCCGCCTCCGGATCGGTTACGTGCCGCAGGCCGGCAACTGCGATGAGCTCTTCCCCTTCACCGTCCTGGAGATGGTGGAAATGGGCCTGGCGGGTCTGCACCCTCCCTGGGCCGGACCTTCCGACGCTCTCCGCTCCCAGGCCGGCGAAGCTCTGGCCGCCGTGGGTCTGGACACCCACGGCTCGCGTCTGTACCGTGAACTATCGGGGGGACAGAAACAGCGGGTCCTGGTGGCCCGGGCCCTGGCCTCCCGCCCCGATGTCCTGGTGCTGGACGAGCCCACCCGCGGCCTCGACCTCGGGCAGGCGACCGCGCTCCTCCGCCTCCTGGACCGGCTGTGCCAGGAACGGGAAATGACGATGGTCCTGGTTTCCCACGTGCTCACCGACGTCCTCGAGCATACCCGTTTCCTTCTTCTCCTCCACGACGGGGCCCTGGCCTACCACGGCCCCGTCGCCGGCTTCACAGCCGCGCACCTGCGGACTCTCTACGGACCGGATGTCCCCTTGCTGGAAGGAATGGGGGCATGAACGATTCCTGGCTCGATCTGCTCTCCTTCTTCCACGACTCCCTGCTGGTGGCGGGTCTCGCCGGCGCCCTGCTCGGCCCGGTCGGGATTTTCCTCCACCTCCGGCGGACCCTGTTCCTCGGGGCGGCCCTGCCGCAGGTGGCGGGGTTCGGATTCGTCCTGGGGGCGGCCCTGGGTCTGCCGGACTGGCCCGTCGCCCTGCTGGTGCTGGCCGCCTTCGTCGCTCTGCTCGCCTGGCGGCCGGCCGGGGACCGCGACGGGTTGACCCAGGAAGGGGCTATCGGGGTGGGGTTCGCCGCGGCCATGGCCGGGACGGTCCTGCTGACCGCCTTCACCAGCACCGAAACCCATGGCCAGGAGCTGTTGCTCAAAGGCAGTGTGCTCGCCGCGTCCTGTCGGGACCTCCAGCTCCTGACCCGGGTCGCCGTTCCCCTCGTCCTCCTCCTCCTCCTGTTCCGGCGACGTCTGCTGGTGGTCTCCCTCGATCCGGAAATGGCCCGGGCCCTCGGCGTGGGCGTCCAGCGCTATGATCTGCTCCTCTTCGCGGTCACGGGGGTGGCGATCACGCTCACCTTGCAGGCTTGCGGAGCCATGGCCGTTTTCGGCCTGCTCCTGTTGCCCGGCCTCGGAGCGCTGGCCCTCTGCCGGCGTGTCCAAAGCGTCTTTCTGACCGCCGCCGTCCTCGGAGCCCTGGGAGGCATGGGCGGCGTGATGCTGGCCCTGTCGCGGGACCTACCCGCCGGGCCCGCCATGATCATCGTCCTGATGCTCCTGGCCACCGCCTGCCGGCTGGCCCGTCGAACCGGGTGAGTTCGAGGCCATGACGTGATCCACGACGACAAGACCTTCGCCAGGAACCACCGCGACTGCCGCGGGGACAGCTTCGACGGGCC
>CAZKPI010000831.1:1824-2328 GCA_964554555.1 uncultured bacterium | reverse complement strand
CCGCCGAAACTCACCTGGCCCGGCGGCACCATGCTGTGGCCCACCCCCGTCGCCCTGGTCGCCTGCCGGGGCCGCGACGGCCCCGCCAACCTCCTGACCATCGCCTGGACCGGCATTGTTTGTACGAAACCGCCGATGTTGTCCATCGCCGTCACCCCCGCCCGGCACTCTTACCGCCTCCTGCAGGAAACCGGCGAGTTCACCGTCAACCTGCCCACCACTGCCCTCGTGCGGGCCGTCGATCATTGCGGCGTCCGGTCCGGTCGTGACGAGGCCCAACGGCAGGGGGCCGGCCTCACGCCCCTCCCCGCCCTCGCCGTGGGCGCGCCCCTGGTCGCCGAGTGCCCCGTCAATCTCGAGTGCCGCATCGACCGGACCCTCGAACTCGGCTCCCACATCCTGTTCGTGGCCGAAATCCTCCGCGTGCACGTCGACGCAAGCCTTGTCGACGCCCGCGGCCGCCTGGCCCTCGAACGGGCCGGCCTGCTCGCCTTCTGTCACGGC
>CAZKPI010000831.1:0-1806 GCA_964554555.1 uncultured bacterium | reverse complement strand
CGGACATTTCGGCTTCAGCGTCCGCCGCCGCCCCGCCCGCCAGGCCGGGCCCCGCCCCCACCGCCGGTCCGGCCGCAAAGCCGATCGTCACCCCGGCCGCCATCCCCGCCCGTCCAGGAACCACCCTTGACCAGGCACCACCCCGACCATGCCCTGGCCGGCCGCATCCTGGCCGGCCTGCTCCTCGGCGGCGCCGCCGGGGTCGGGCTGAACCTCCTCGCCGGCGGCTCGTCCGGCCTCGAGACCCTCGTCCGCTACGGCACCGAACCGGTCGGGCAGGTCTTCCTGCGCCTGATGATCATGGTCGTCCTGCCCCTCGTCTTCTGCTCGATCTCCCTCGGGGTCGCCGGCCTCGGGGATCTGCGCAAACTCGGCCGCATCGGCCTGAAGACGATGGCCTTTTTCCTGATGGTCACCACCGCCGCCGTCGCGATCGGGCTGGTGCTGGTCAATGCCATCCAGCCCGGCAAGGGCCTTTCCGAAGATGTCAAGACGCGTCTGATGGAAATGTACAAAGGCGAATCCGAGAGGAAGGTCGGCCAGGCCCAGCAGGCGGAGTTCGGGCTGACCACCCTCCTCAACATCATTCCCAAAAACCCCTTCGCCGCCGCCGTCCAGGGCGACATGCTGGCCGTCATCTGCTTCGCCCTCTTCTGCGGCGTCGGCCTCACCCTCATCCCCCCGGCCCGGGCCGCCCCCGTCATGGCCGTCCTCGAAGGCACCGGCGACCTGATGGTGGCCATCATCGGCCTCGCCATGAAACTGGCCCCCGCCGGCGTCGCCTGCCTGATCTTCAGCGTCACCGCCCGGTTCGGCTTCGACCTGCTCCTCAAGCTCGGCCTGTTCGTCGGCACCGCCCTGTCGGGCATGGCCATCCACCAGTTCGTCGTCTTTCCCGTCCTCGTCTGGTGGCTGGGCGGCATCGGCCCCCGCCCCTTCTTCCGCAAGGCCCAGACGGTCATGCTCACTGCCTTCTCGACCAGCTCCTCCAATGCCACCCTGCCCACCACCATGGCCGTCGCCGAAGAGGAATTCGGCATTCCCAAAGAGATCGTCGGCTTCGTCATCCCCCTCGGCGCCACCATGAACATGAACGGCACCGCCCTCTTCGAGGGGGTCGCCGTCCTGTTCCTGGCCCAGGTCTTCGGCATCGAGCTCGGCCTCGGCGCCCAGCTCGCGGTGACCGTCATGTCGGTGTTGATGGCCGTCGGCGCCGCCGGCGTGCCGGGAGGCTCGATCCCCCTGCTGATCCTGGTCCTGCAGTCGGTGGGGGTGCCGGGCGAAGGCATCGCCATCATCATCGGCGTCGACCGCATCCTCGACATGTGCCGCACCGTCCTCAACGTCAGCGGAGACCTCACCGCCGCCATCGTCGTCGCCCGCTCCGAAGGACTCCTCCCGCCCCACCACCCCGCCGGCCCCGACCAGACATCGATCCCGGAGTGAGGCCCACTTGGTTGCCCACGGCCAGCCGCAGACAGCCGGCCGCGGACGGCCAGTGGGGAAGGCGAAGCGCGGGCGCCAATCACCCGCCCGGCTGGGGCCGCCCCGTGATCGCCCGGCCGGGCGGGCTCAGAACTCGCCCAACCGCCGGTCCCCGGCGTCAACGGGATAATACCGGTCGAGGGCGCGGCCAATCGCCTCCTCCTCCTCCAACACGGGTACCACCTGCAGGCCGGTCATCAGCTGAAGGTCGTCGATGGCCGCCAGGTTTTCCGGCCGGGCCATGACCACCGTCAGGCGGTTGCCCTCGCGCCGCACCGGAATCAGCCGGTGGCGCCGGGCGATGGACGCCGGCACCAGCCG
>CAZKPI010000830.1:0-2332 GCA_964554555.1 uncultured bacterium | reverse complement strand
GGGTTTTTCTGTTGCCGGCCCCTGCCACGTTTGGGCCGGCGCCGGCGGGGAAAAGGATGACCAGGCCGTGCTTCGCGGATGAACCCGGATCAAGGTACTTCCTGGCCCATCCGCGACCTCCACCGCCCCGCACCGGAAATAGCCTCATGACTGAAAGGAGACCAGACCGACCTTTTTCCGGCCGCCGGTGTAACGTCAGGCAGGCCGCCGGCGTAACCGGGTTGGGACAACGATGGCTGACGCCCCCGGAACCGGAGCTCCCAAGGAGGACACCATGAACCGCCGCTTCTTTCCCGCCCCCCTCGCCCTGGCCCTCCTGCTGGCCTGCTTCCTGCCTGCCCAGGTCGCCCTCCCCGTGTTCGCCGAGGATTCGATCCTCTCCAGCGACGAGGAGACGGTGGACACCGGCAGTGGTGATGCCCCGAGTTCTTCCCCGTCTTCCGCCGGGAGTGCCGCGACCGCCGAAACCCAGGAGGGGACCGGCGCGGCCGCCGCCACGGAGGCTTCCTCGAACGGCGCCGGGGCGGCCGCCGGAACCGGCCTGGCCGGCACCTCGGTGTCGGCCCAGGACCTGAGCCAGGCTTTCCAGACCATCTTCACCTTCATCAGGGATCTTTTGCAACTGCTCCTCAATGCACTGGGCGGGAACACGGCCGAAGCCAACACCGGCACCCAGACCGGCACCGCCGGGACCGGCACGACCGCCGCCACGGAGTCCACTGCCACCACAGGGACCACTTCCACCACCGGCACCACCTCGACCGCCGGCACCGGTTCCACCACCCAGACCGGTTCCACCGTCGGCACCGGCAGTTCCGCGGCCCTCGACGCCTGGAAGGGCGGCAAGCTGGCCCCGGCCGAGTTCGTCCGCCTGCTCGGCCCGGCCGCCCGGGAGTCGATGAAGAAGACCGGGATTCCCGCCTCGGTCACCCTGGCCCAGGCCGCCCTCGAGACCGGGTGGGGGCGCTCCACCATCGGGTCGGCCAAGAACCTGTTCGGCATCAAGGGCACCGGGCCCGCCGGCTCGGTCCGGGTTCCCACCAAGGAATACATCGGCGGCCGCACCGTGACGGTGATGGCCAGCTTCCGCAAGTACAACAACTGGCGCGAGTCGATCGACGACCATTCCCAGCTCCTGCTGAAGCCCCGCTACAAGAACTGCCTGAAGTACAAGAACAACCCCGACCAGTTCGCCCGCGAGCTGTCGAAGGCGGGTTACGCCACCAGTCCCAGCTACGCCAGCCAGCTGATCAGCATCATGAAAAAGTACAACCTGTACCAATACGACCGCTGATGTCGGGAATTCCGGGAATGTCGGAGAGGCAGGACCTGATGCTTTTCTGCACGGGCCCGAACCTCCGGGGCGCCCCGGGCGAAGGCCGGAGGGCGCCCCGGGCGTTTGACAAGCGGACGCCGGCCCCGGTAAGGTGGGAACCATGACAGCCGAGCAGAAGCAGAGCGGCGGCAGGGGCAGTTTCGCCCGCCTGGAAGTGGTGGGCCTGTCGATCTCCCGGTGCATTCTGGCCATGGCCGAGGGGAAGATCCCCGAGCGGGTCGTGGTGAAGATCATCGGCGGCACCCACTTCTACAATCTCGACGACCTCTGGACCGAATACAGCCACCAGCACTGGGCCGAGCACCAACTGCGGACGCGGGCCATCTTCTCGCGCCTGGTGAAGGAAGGACGCCTCATCCAGCCGCGCCTGCAGGGGCAACCCGTGCCCGACACCACGGCCGGCATCTGGAAGGTGGGCGACCTCCAGATGGACACCCCCACCCTGCAAGGGCTGATCGAGATCAGCGACTCGTTCCTCGACCTGACGGCCAACCGGCGCGAGGATATCATCGATGCCCTGCCGCAGACCGCCATGCAGCAGCTCGTCGATCATCTCCTGCAGGCGAAGCTCCACGGGTTCTTCCCCGAATTTGCCAAGGTCGCCGGCTCCCTGCCCGCCCACCTGATCTTCCGGATGCTGAAAGACCGCCTGAAACAGTTCTTCCGCACCGCCTCGGAGGGGGACAAAGCCGAGGCCCTGCCGGCCATCCTCCAGCTCCTGGCCCCATTCTTCAACAAGCTCCAGGAGGAACCACCCACCGGCGATGAGGCCGGACCCTCCCCCTTCGCCTTCTCCCAGGTTCGCACCAAGGTGCGGGGCCGCAAGCCAACATCCTCCTGACCCGACCGGCAGGAGGCCGGACCGGCTTCCCCATGGCCGCCCCCGGTGGGGCGCCGCGAAACGCCGGTGTTGCGCCCGCCCCGCCGCCGGCCACCCCTCGCCGCTGGTTGCCCGGATGGCGGCCGCGCGGTATACTCGCGGCACGTCCCCGGCTG
>CAZKPI010000829.1:0-2349 GCA_964554555.1 uncultured bacterium | reverse complement strand
TCGCGGCCCCGGCCGAGGTCGCTGAGAGGGCTTTCCTTGATGCGGCCGTAGGAGAGGGGACGGCTCTGGATGCGGATGCCGAACTGACGGTCGGCCCCCTCGATGACCGCCCGCACCATCTGACCGGCACTGCGGATGGACCAGCCGGTGGTGCCGTACATGACCTTCCCGGCGGTATCCCACAGGATGCGGTCGACGCCGGCGTCGGTCAGGGCCTTGTACAAAAGCCCCATGACCTGGTTGATGGTCGCTCCCCCGATATCGAGGCGATCGCCGCGGATCTCGGCGGTCACCCGGCCGGAACGGACCTCGGAGGCGGTCACCTCATGCAGTTGGAAATTCTGGAAGTAGACCCGGGCCAGATTGGGCTGGATTTCCACGGCGAACCGGGGGGAGGCGATCAGCCGGCCGACCGCCCCGGGCAGGTCTGGTCCTTCCTCGAGCCCCAGGCGGGTGTTGTCGGCCTCATGGGTGTAGCGGAAGGAGAACCGCACCAGGGTGCGATCCCCCTTGACGGTGATCCCGGCCTCGACCTCGAGGCTGTGGTAGAGGCGGCCGACGTAGCCCTCCCAGATGCCGCGCAGGAGGCGCCGGTAGGTGCTCCAGACCAGGTCCTTCACCCCGAACCCCCGAAAGGCCTCGTGCAGGACGGGCAGGAGGAAGTCGGGCTGGAGGTTGGTCCAGTACTGGTCCTTGTCGAGGGGCTGCCAGACAACGGCTTCAGTGCTGTCGGACCGGCCCTCGGCATCGCGCAGGCTGTGCCGCCTCTGGGAAAAATGGCGGGCGAGGAAATCGTAGGCGATGTTGATCTCCTTGATCCGCTCCTCGGCGATACAGCGCATGCCCGGATCGTTCCCATACTGGTCGGGGTGCCACTCCCTGACCATGCGCCGGTAAACCGCCTTGACCTCCTGGAAGGTGGCGGTGGGCCGAAGACTGAACACCCGGAGATGCTTCTGCAGTTCCTTCATGGCGACGGCCTCCATCCTATCCTCCCCCCCGGCCTTCGTCAACCGCCGGGCCCCGCCGAGAAAAGAGTTGGGCAGAAACCCGGATTGCGGTAGACTGGGGCCGTCAAGCAGGAGAAGCGCCGGCCCGCCCGGCAGAGAGGGCCGGCCCAGAGAAGAACGTGCAGGATTTCCCGACCAGTTTCCAGCGGCAGATCCGGTGGTTCGTGCTGACCGGCCTGGTGGCTTTGGCCGCTTTCCTCGCCATCGTCCGCGTGGTGTCGGTCAAGGCACGCCAGCTGGCGTTCGAGGACGCCATGACGGAAGCGCGGGAAACGGCCTACCGGTACGGCGCTGAACTCACCACGCCGATGGTGGATGCGCTGAGCGCCGCCCGCACCCTGGCCCACTCCCTGGAAGGGGTGATCCGACGACGGGAAGACCTCCGCCGGGAGACCATCGACCAGATCTTCATCCGGTTGATCGAGGCCCAGGACTTCTATTTCGGGGCCTGGGCGGTCTTCGAGCCGGACCGGTTCGACGGCCGGGACCGGGAGTATGCCGGCCAGCCCGGTCACCCTGCCAACGGCGGCTATGTGCCCTTCGCCTACCGCAAGGCCGGCCGGATGGTTTTCCAGCATGACGACTACGGGTTCGAGCGTTCCCAGCCGTATTTCACCATCCCGAAGGCCGCGCGCACCGAGAGCGTGATCGACCCCTACGTCGATCAGACGGCGGGAAACGTCGTCATGAGCAGTCTGTGCGTTCCGATCATGGAGGCAGGCGAAGTCATCGGCGTGGCCGGGATCGACATCCAGCTGAACTCGTTCAGCGAGGCGGTAGCCCGGATCACCCCCTACCAGGAGGGCTACGTCTTTCTGGTGGCCAACAACGGGTTCGTGGTCGGCCACCCCGACCCGGCGGCGGTGAACCGCCCGCTTTCCGGCCCCGGCGTTTCTCCCGACCTCCTCGCCGCGATCCGCGCCGGCCGCGAGGGCGAGGCCGAAGGCCCCCATTACCGGACCGGGGAACGGTGTTTCTTCCGCTTCGTTCCCCTGCGATTCGGCCGGGCCCCGACCGCCTGGTCGCTGGGGGTGGCCATCCCCGAGCGGGTGATTCTCGACCGGGCCCGCAGTGTGACCCTGGGGGCCACCCAGGTCGGCCTGGCCTCCATCCTCCTGCTGGCTTTCGTCCTGTCCATCGCCTACCGATCGGTGGTACAGCCGATCCGGGAGGCAGAGACCACCATCCGGCGGTTCTTCGACCACATCCACGACGCCGTGGTGGTCCACGACGCCGATGGCAGGATCCTCGAGGTCAACGACCAGATGCTCTCCACCTTCGGGGTTGAACGCCGCGACCTGGAGCGCTTCGGCCGGTGCCAGGATTTCCTGGCCCCGGG
>CAZKPI010000828.1:0-2349 GCA_964554555.1 uncultured bacterium | reverse complement strand
GTCTCGCCCTGCTGATGGGGCTGGTCCTGCTCCTGATCCCGTTGACGGCCAGCCCGGCGCAGAGCGCCAAGGGCTTTTCCTCGCAGTTCACCGGCATCAGCGCCATGGATTTTCCCCGCATCGAGGCCCGGCTGAAGGTCTACACCCCCGTCCCCGAGATCCTGAAAGCCGACGCCTTCACCGTCACCGAAGACGGCACGGCCATCACCTCCTTCACCGTCGATCCGGCGAAACAGCGGCATTACATCGCCCTCGTGCTCGACCGCAGTTCGAGCATCGAACCGGCCATGCCCCTGGTCAAGCAGGCGGCTTCCCGGTTCGCCGCGGCCATGGTCGCCGACGTGGAGATGTGCCTGCTGTCATTCGGCAGTGACATCGACCAGAACCTCGATTTCACCCGTGACGCCCAGGCACTCGTCGGAGCGATCGGCAAACTCCGGCCCTGGGGCGGAACCGCCCTCTATGACGCCCTCTACCGCGCCGCCGAGACCCTCAACAACAAGGCGGGCACCTACGACTGGAAGACCATCGTCCTGCTGACCGACGGCCGCGACGAGTCCCCCGCGGGCCAGCGCCCCTTCTCCACCCGGACGGCGGACGAGGTCACCGCCTTCGCCGCCCGCAAGGGGGTGCGCATCATCGCCCTCGGCCTCGGCAACGGGGTCGAGGAGGCCATCCTGAAAGGCCTCGCGCAATCCACCGGCGGCTGGTTCCTGCACGCCCCCTCGGCCGACCAGCTGGTGGCCGCCTACGACGTGCTCGGCAAGCGGATGAAGCTCGAGCGGGCCTACCTCCTGCGCTACCTCACCCCCAAGCCCCAGCCCGACGGCACCACGCGCCACCTGGTGATCGACAGCCGCTGTAAGGGGGAGACCGACCAGGGAAAGGGTTCCTACGTCGCTCCCGCCCGTCCGGTCAAGGCCGAAGCCAAAACCGGCGCCCGCGGGAAGGGGAAGGGAGGGAAACTGGACCTGTCCTTCCGCGACTGGGACCTGTCCGGCCCCGATGTCCCCTACTTGACGGGGCCCATCCTGCCCCCGCCGCATGGACCGGTACCCGGTCCCAACGGCGCGGCCTTCCTCGGCCTGTCCCCGGAGGAGGCGGAGGCCTTCATCCGGACGTCCGAGGCCAAGGTGCGGGCCGAACACGCGGCCAACCTCAAGCGGCAGACCGACTACCTGGACGGATTCATCCGGCACCTCGACGCCATGCTGAAGACCAGCGAGGCGGAGTTTGCCGCCTCTGAGAAGGCCTGGTTCGACGAACAGCGCCTGGCCTGGCGCAAGGGGGTCATCGCCCGCCGCCAGCGGGAGGTGGAGCTGATCCGCCAGGAGTGCCGGGAGGAACACGACGCCCGCCTGGAGGCCTCCCTGGGATACCTGGAACTGCACCGGCAGGAACACGTCCGGCGGGAGCCCATCGCGAAGAATGCCTGGGAAGACATCTCTGCGCAAGAGGACAAAAAAAGCCGCCAGATTGCCGAAAAATACCAGAAACTGCTCGCCGACCTGCAGAAAGAGGAAGAGGAGTTCGCGGCCTCCTTCGACCATTCCCGCGATTCACACGTCATTCACGAAAAGGCGAGAACCGAGTCGGTCCCCCTGGGCCCGACGGCCGAGGAAGACACCACCGAGCCGGAGGGCGCGGACGAGCCGGATGACGAGGATGATCCGCCCGACGCCGACGGGGGGAGCGGGGTTTCCCCGGCCGGCGCTTCCCGGCCGGGCGGCCGGGCGGGGCCGGGGGTCACGATGCCAGAGATCTCGGTTCCCGCGGTTGAGGTCCCCGAAATTCCCGTGCCCAAGGTTCCCGATCCGGCGGAGCTGGTGCCGGACACCGACGGCGATTGAGGCCGCCGCCGCGACGCGCGGGGGAGCCAGGGCCTGCCGCCGCCCCGGTCATAGGCCGGCCCGGGCGCGCCTGAGCGAATTTCGCCAGCCCTGTCGCACTTGGAGCCTGCCGGAGGCGCCAAAGGTCTTCCGTCGCGCCAAGGTGCGCGGCAGGGACGGGAAGGGACCATTCGGATGCGGAGTCTGCGCCAAGACAGCGGCGTGGTTCCAACGACAGAAACCAGGGAGACTTCCCCGCATCTGCCTGAAGCGGCCGGGCATGTCTGAAGCCGGCGGGGAGAGCTGGAGAACAGCCGCCGGCCACGAGCTTGCGCCGCGATCGTTCAGCCCCCGGGGGGTCCGGGAAGCGTCCGGTCACTTGACGAATCCCAGGCGGGCCCCCGGACCGCGGGGCAGGTCGTCGGCGGCGGGGCGCAGGCCGCCGCGCAGGCGGCCGAGGCCGCGCAGCCAGCGGTCGAGACGCTTCTCGATCTCGTCGAGGGTGGCGGCCATGAAGGCG
>CAZKPI010000827.1:0-2352 GCA_964554555.1 uncultured bacterium | reverse complement strand
TGCCGAAAGAAGAAGCGAGCGGCAATCGCCTCCAAGGCGTCGGGCATGCCGTCCCGGCCCCAGGCCTTACAGAGGTCGTCATCGTCATGTTTTCCCACAAGGTCGTAGAGCTGCCCTCCCACGTCATACCGCCCTTCTTGCAACAGGCCGAACTGCGTGGCGCTTTCGACGGCATAGGCCACCACGGCCCCGTCTCCACGAATTCTGGCCCCGTGCTTGTCGACGCCGATCTCCACGCGAGCCGGCCCATAAACCGACGCGGCGATCGTATGGCCTGGCCACTTGATTTTGCCTGCAGCAGCCAGACGGGCGCTTTGGACGTCGCCCACCATGCCGCCCGTACGGCCCACGCACGAGCCGATCCACTGGGGGCGATAGGTGGGCTGTTTGCCCAGGATTTTGCTAAAGGCTTGAGGCAGGAGGACTACTTTCCCCTTCCCAAACCCTTTGAGTTGCGGGTTGGCGTCATAAATCGAAGCGACGACCGTTGTCGAAGCGGCCATCACGTGATCGATGACCTCGGGCCGGTATTCCCAGCCGCCCAGTTCGTTGAGCAGATCCAGGTTCATTCGACGGCCTCCAGCCCTTGGGCGATGTCAAGCGAGATCGGCCCCATGGCCTTGGGGTCGGTCGGGGGGTGGGTCTGGAGCCACTGGGCCAACTTGACGATCACCGGATACCAGCGACTGGCCTTGCCCGCCTCGGCGTCCTCCAGCGGAATGCCGAGTGCCTTGCGGTTTTCTGTGGCCTGGGCCGCCTGGACCTCTTGGAGCTTGGTGAACTCCCCCTTGGTCGCCCGCTCGGCCACGGCTCGGTAGCCGGACGCTAGGCGTCTCGCCTCCGCGGCACGGCCCTCAGCCGGCACGAGTTGCGTGGCCCAGTCGCGAGTGTCCTTGGCTAAGCCCGTGAGAACAACAGGCGTAGGCGGCGCGGGTTGGCCAATGGGCGTCATGTTCCAGAATCGCTCGGCCAGGATGACCCGATAGGTCTCGGGCTGCTCTCCGGGCAAGAAGGCTATCTTGCCGGCCGGCGTGTCAAAGAACTGGTACAGGGGGACCGTCGTTGCGGCCTGGGACTCGGCGGCACCGGCCAGGGCGCTCAGCAACATGGCGATCGAAACGATCAGGGCGGCAACCAGGCAGCCGCGGATGATGTCTTGGGTGGGAAGGCGTCTCACGGGTCGGCTCCTTGAAAGTGGAGTGGGAAGGAGGAAGTGCGGAAAGCGGGGGAAATACAGACTACCGTTTCCCCCACCATCCACTCTCCAAATGGGAGAGTCAGATGGCCGGTTGCGGGTCGGTCTCCTTGTTCCGCAGCTTCTTGACGAACTCAAGGAGCATGGGGCCGTACTGTTGGATCAGTTGGAGGATCAGGGTAATCGTGGAGATGTCGACGCCGGCCTTCAGGGCGCATTCTTCCACAAGAAGCTGGTCACCGGCCGTCACGGTCAGTGTGTCTTGGGTGCGGGTGAACAGGCCGTGGACCAGCTTGTAGAAGAGGGCCCACGCCTCGTCATTCTCGACCACTTGGGCAAACAGCTTCACGGCAGCGTCGTCCAGCGCCGTGGCGGTCTGAGCCACCACGCCGGTCAAGACGGTGATCACCCGGCGAGCAAACGCGCGCACCTCGGCCGAATCCCCCCAGGCCGGCAGGGGAAGCACTTGACGCATGTACCTGGCAAACACCAACAGCAGACTCAAGACCGGTAGACGTTCCACGGGACAACCCTCCTTTGCACAAAAAGTGGTCCGACCAGCCAACAAAAAAGGCCGGCAAAGGCGACGGAGCACGCCCTTGCCGGCCCGGCGGTCCGGTGACCGGAATCTTGGAGATCAACGCGATGAATCTACCCGATGGCCCGGGACAACGTCAAACGGCGATTGGCCACTACTCCGGCCCCAACCCAAACCGCGTCACGGTGAACTTGGGTTCTCCGATCCGCCCCCCCTTCGCCGGGATCGACACTTCGACGTTCCCTGTGAAGGCCGGATCAAGTTGCTTGGCCATCAGCCGGTCGAGTTCCGCGATGATGTGGAGCCGCTGCCGGCGGTTGGCGTCGGCCGGGCGGGGCGAGGCAGGACGCTTGGCGTTCATAGCGTGCGTTTTGGTTGACTTTTCTTGAGGGGTGGGGCGATAATTGCTTGGAGAGGATCTTGAAGGTCACGAAGCGATGAGGTGCGTGATGGATACGAAGAAATCCGACGAAAACGCAAAACCCGGGCAGTATGGGTATATTGAGATCCTGTCCGTTCCCATCGAGGAGGTGATCGATACGGGGAAGCCCCCGGAGATGCTCCCAGACGAGGTCTACCAGGAAATGTTGAGGGACTATGGCATCTTGCCCCCCTCGGC
>CAZKPI010000826.1:0-2353 GCA_964554555.1 uncultured bacterium | reverse complement strand
GGTCGGCCAGGGAATCGACGGGGGCGGCGGCCAGCAGACGCCGGAAGAGGTCGAGGGCCCGGCGCGCACTGCCGCCGGCCCGCCCGGCCCCGTCGGCGACCGCCCCCCAGGGGAAGGGGGCCGTCCCGGTCAGGAAGGCGTCCTCGTTGGCGGCGGCCGCTCCGGCACCGCCCGCGGGACGGGTGGCGCCGGCGATCTCACACCTCACGCGGCCGAAGCGGGAAGAGGCAGGGAGGTCAGTCCCGGCCCGACAAGCGCCGGGCCTTCCGGTATTCCCGGGAAAGGCTGGCAACAAGCTCGGGAAGCCGATCGTAGAGCCGCTTGGGGGGGCGGGGCTTGACGGTGCCCAGCGCGTACGCCCCCAGCAGGGGCAGGGCCACGGTGGAGTCGAGATAGCAGACCACGGTGTCGGGCAGGCTCTCGGGCCGCACCTTCCCCCAGCTCACCGCTTCCGAGGGCGTGGCCCCCGACAACCCGCCGGTATCGGGCCGGGCGTCGGTGAACTGCAGGAAGTAGTCGTGGCCTTCCTCCTTGATGCCGAGCACCTCCTGGATCTGCGGTTCGGTCTGGAGCATGAAGTTCTTGGGCGACCCGCCGCCGCAGATGAAGACGGCGCTCTTGCCGGGAACCCGCTTCGCGCCGGCGCCGGCCCGGCCGCCGGCCCTGGTGCCGCCGGCCCGCTTGGCCTCCAGGACGATGGCCGCCGTCTGGTTGACGTCGAGGTTGGGATCGAGGGTCAGCCCATAGCCTTCGAGGGCCAGGGCGGCGATGTTCATGCCGATCGAGCTGTCGCCCGGACTGCTGGTGAAGACGGGCACGCCCGCCTCGTAGGCGGCCGCCAGCAGGCTCTGGTCGTTCAGGCCCAGTTTCCGTTCGCGCTCGCGGATGTATTTGCCGCACAGGTGGTGGAACTCGGCGGTGCCCATCGGCCGCTGGAACTCGGGCCCCCGCATGATCTGCCGGAAGAAGGCGTCGGTGTTGAGCAGGACGGTGTAGTCGAAGACGACGTCGTAGATGCGCACCACGCCCTTCTGCCGGAGGTCGATGTCGCTGAAGAAGGGCGACCCGGCGTAGAGCTTTTCGCCGATGCCGAAATGGGTGTCATGGTACAGGTTGGCGCCGGTCGACACGATCCAGTCGACGAACCCGGCCTTGATCAGCGGGATGATGACCGACTTGCCCAGCCCGGCGGGGGTGAGGGCGCCGGCCAGGCTCAGGCCGATGGTGACCTCGGGCCTCAGCATCTTCTCGGTGAACAGGCGGCAGGCCTCGCGCAGACGCCCGGCGTTGTAGGCCACGAACGCCGAGGAGATCAGCTCCGGCACGGTCACGCCGCGGGCCACGCCGGCGGGATCTATGGGGGCGCCGGCCAGGTAGGGGTTGACGGGGGTCTTCTTGGCGGTCTTCTTCTTCATGGGGTCCTCTGCGGGGGGAATGGGCGTCTGGGCCTCCGGGGCCGCGCGCGGGCCAGGGAGGCGGATGCGGAAGGGGGGGGAAGGTCAGGCCGGGTCTTCGGGGGTCGCGGGAGGCGGCCCGGGCGGCAGGTTGTTGACCGGTTCCTTGATGATCAGGATGACCTTCTCGATGGCCTGGCGGGCATTCTTGGCGGTCAGGATGACGTAGGGCATCTTGCCGCCCGAGAAGGTCTTGTCGAGGTTGTGCTCGATCACCTTTTTGACTTCGCTTTCGAGCCCGACGAGCATCGGGAACACTTCCATCACCCGCTTGCCCTTGGCCTCGCGGGACGACATCCCGGCGGGCAGGTCTTCGGTGGCGCGGTGGTTCAGGCTGAGGATGCGGCCTTCGAGGTCGTGGATGATGACCTTTTCGGAAATGTGTTCGATGATGTCGTTGGCGTTCGACTGCTCCTCGACCACCCGCTCGACGAGCCGGGCGTTGAGGATGGCGATGCCGGCGACCACGGCGAAGTTCCGCAGGATGCGCAGGTCTTCGTCGTCGAAGGCGCCGCCCCGCTTGTTGACCACCTGGAACACGCCGATCAGCTCGCCGCGGAGCTCGAGGGGGTGGGTCAGGATCGACTGGGTGTGGGTGTGGAACTTCTCGTCGATCTCGCGGTTGAATTTGAGCGAGGGGTGGATTTTGGACAGGTCGCCGTACGCGTCAGGAATGTTGAGACTGCGGCGGTTGAGGGCGGTGTAGCCGGCGATCGAATCGTTGCCGACCTTCAGGACGATCTCCTCGACCCGGTCGCTCAGGATGACCTGGGAGATCATCAGCTTCTCGATGGGATCGACCAGGTACAGCGTGGCCCCGTCGGCCCGGAGAAGGTCTTTGACATTCGACACGATCTGGGTCAGCAGACCCTCGATGTCAAAGGTGGTCAGCAGTTCCT
>CAZKPI010000825.1:0-2354 GCA_964554555.1 uncultured bacterium | reverse complement strand
TCCTCCTTCTCGAGCCCGGCCGCATCCGCATCGACGACGACCTGACGGAGTGGAGCGACATGACGGCGCCGGCCCGCGGGCCGACGGGCGCGCTGCTCGAGACCTTCGTGAGGATGGGGACGCCGATCGGGTCGCGCGTGAGACCAGCTTGAGGAGACGCCCATGCTGAGGTTCATGAACGCCGCCAACGCGCTCTCGCTCTTCGGGCTCACGGCGGCGCTGGGGGCTGCGCTCCTCGCCATGCATGGCCGGGTCGCCCAGGCGCTCGCCGCGCTCCTGCCAGAGGTCGGCGGGGGCGGCATGGATGAGGTCGGCGATCTTGCCGAGAATCCCCGCTTCGGCGGCCGCCTGGCCCACCCGCACGGGGTTCCGGAGATCTTTCGGCGGGATCAGGCAGGGCTTGAACCCCTCGATGACCGACCGTTGCGCCTCGGACAGCACCGTCTCGGCCTCGCGCTCCAGCCGCCAGGTCTCATCGTCGAGTGCCCCCTTCCCGTCCTTGAAGCGCTGGTCAAGGGCCGCCGCCTTCTCCTGGGCGGCCTTCTCCCGGCCGGGGGCCTCGTAGAGGGCGTCACGCAGACCGGCGAAGGTGCCCAGGATCCCGTCGCGGTCGGCCTCGATCTGACCGAGCAGGTCCTGTCGCATGGCCTGGAGCTTCTGGGCCATGCCCATCAGCTTCTGGGCCTGGTCCTTCGACAGATAGAGGCCGCGCAGGAGGTTGAGCAGGGAAATCTCTTCGCGGATGTCCTGCAGTTCCTTGATGTCCAGGGGTTTGGCGGGGGCGGGGGAGGCGGCCAGCAGGGCCAGCCCGCCCATCAGCAGGACGACGGTCAGGACCCGGCCGGCACGGGACGGGGAATGTCCCTTCGCCGCCGCGGCGGACCGTGCGAAACCTTCCCTTCCCGCATCGCCAGCGGGCCGACGGGGGTGGCGGGCGGATCGGTGGGACATGTCTTCCTTCCTCCTCCGGTAGAGTTACCAGCGGCCGGGAATGGCCGTTTGGCAGTGCGGACAGACACCGTTGACGAGGTCGTTGCGCAGAACCTGGAATCCGAGGCGCTCGATCACGGCCTTGCCGCAGACCGGGCACCAGGTGTGGCTGCCTTCGTGCGCGGGCACGTTGCCGGTGTAGACGAACTTCAGGCCGGCTTTCCGGCCGATGGCCCGGGCCTGTTCGAGCACCTGGATGGGCGTGGGAGGCAGACCCTTCAGCTTGAACTGGGGGATGAAGCGGGTGAAATGGAGGGGAACATCGGGACCGAGGTTCTGCATCAGCCAGGCCGCCTCGGCCTCGATCGCGGGCAGGCGGTCGTTGAGGGTGGGCACCAGCAGGGTGACCACCTCGAGGTGCCGCCCCGCCCGTTTGACCGCCTGCAGGGCGGCAAGGACGGGGGCCAGCGAGCCATCGACGGTCTGCCGGTAGTAGTCTTCCGAAAACCCTTTCAACCCGACCACGAAGGCATCGATCAGGGCGGTCAGCTCGGCGAGCGGGGCGGGGTTGATGTACCCCCCGGTGACCATGACCGTGGGCAGACCGGCCTGCCGGGCGGCGCGGGCAATGTCGACCATGTATTCGAAATAGATGGTGGGCTCGGTGTAGAAGAACGAGATTGCGGATGCCTTGTACTCTTTCGCTTTCTTTATCACTTCCGCCGGGGTCAGCGCGAAGTTGCGGGTCTCCTCGGGACGTTTCTGGGAGAACTGCCAGTTCTGGCAATACTGACAGCCCAGGTTACAGCCGGCGGTGGCGATCGAAAAGGCGTTGCCGGGCAGACGGTAGTGGAAGAGGGGGCACTTCTCGACCGGGTCCATGGCCAGGACGCAGGGCAGGCCGTAAGCCAGGGCGCGGTACTTGCCGCCCCGCGGTTCCCGCACGAGACAGCGACTGCGCTCCCCTTCGGCGCGGACACAGCCGTTGGGGCACAGCAGGCAATGGATGCGGCCGTCGGCCAGCACCTCATAGTGCGAGGCCTCCCGGTCGGAGAGGGCAGGGGCCGCCCCCGCGCCGGGTACCGGGCCGAGCCAGGCCGGCAGAAAGGCGGCCCCGCAGGCGCACACGCCTGCTTTCAGAAAGGTCCGGCGGTCCATGCCCATGCGGCCCAGCTCCTTGTCATCCGGCTCTTCGGCAGGAAGACCGACCGGCGGTCGGCCTTACGGCGGCTCTCCCTTGTTGAGAGGCGCGGATTCCCTTCCACGTTACAGCGGCCGGACCGAAATGCACAACTCCCGGAACATTTCCGGGATGGCCGCGGCGCGGGCGGCAAGCGTTTTCCCGACCGGGAAGGCGACCGGCCGAAGGGGAAAGCCGCCGGCCGGCCGTCAGCGGGCGGCCGACGCGGCGGCAGGGGCCGGCG
>CAZKPI010000824.1:0-2369 GCA_964554555.1 uncultured bacterium | reverse complement strand
GCCAGCGTTTCCCGCAATTCAACGACAAGGCGCGAGGCGAGCTTCTCCCCGACCCCCTTCAGGGCGGTCAGGCCGCGGATGTTCTCGGTCAGGATCATCTCCACGACCTGGTCCGTGTCGGCGACCGACATGATGTGCAAGGCCAGCTTGGGGCCGATCTTGTTGACCTTGTTCAGCATCCGGAAGAAGGTGCGCTCGGCCTCGGTGGCGAACCCGAACAACTGCGGGCCGTCCTCGCGCCAGTGCAGGTGGGTCAGCAGGGTCACCACCCCGCCCGCCTCCCCCAGGACCTTGTAGCTGGAAAAGGGGATCAGCGCTTCCAGGCCCAGCCCGTTCAGATCGACCACCACCCGGGTGGGCTGTTTCTCCACGAGCGTCCCGCGGATGACCTCGATCACGGCTGGCTGACACCTCTTGCCCTGAAAATGGCCGCGAACCCGCGGCGGGTGTCATCCTACCTGTTCCCGGCGCCGAACACAAGCCCCAGCAGGGCTGACACCGGTCGGCCATTCTCTGTCAGAGCCGGCAGGACACCCGCCCCCGGCCCCTCCGCCAGCCGGGCCCCGGACGCCCCGTCGGATGACAGCCCTGCGGAAAGACCTGGCCATCCGTCGCGGACCAGGCCGTTCCGGAAAGCGCCTCGCGGGTGTCCTTCCCGAAGGAGGGACACCCGCGAGGGGGAAGACCGGGACAGCCGGCGACGGCTATTCCTCGGCGGCGGCCTTCTCCATGTCCTCGTCGGAGATCTCGGCGTTGTGGTAACAGTCCTGGACGTCGTCGTGCTCCTCGATGGCGTCGATCAACCGCAGGACCTTGCCGACATCACTGCCGGTGACCTTGACGGTGGTCTTGGGGAGCATGGTCTGCTTGGCCTCGTCGACCTTGACGCCCTTGGCCTCGAGTTTGGGCCGCACGTCGAGGTAGGCCGAGGGATCGCAGGTGACCTCGAACCCGTCGGCCACGGCCTTGATGTCTTCGGCGCCGGCCTCGAGCACAATGTCGGTGAGCGCATCCTCGGTGAGCTTCGGATTTGATTCCTTGCCGATGAAGAAATATCCCTTGTTCTCGAACATGAACGACACACAGCCGGGAACGCCCATGTTGCCGCCGCCCTTGCTGAGGATCTTGCCGATCTCAGCCACGGTGCGGTTCTTGTTGTCGGTCAGACAGCGGATGATGATCGCCACGCCGCTGGGCGCGTATCCCTCGTAGGCCACTTCCTCGTACGTCCCCCCTGCGAGCTCGCCGGTCCCTTTCTTGATGGCCCGGTCGATGTTGTCCTTCGGCATGTTGGCGTCCTTGGCCGCCTGCAGGGCGCTACGCAGCCGGGGGTTGCTGTTGGGGTCGCCCCCGCCGTTCCGCGCCGCGATCGTGATTTCCTTGATGATCTTGGTGAAGGCGCGGCCCTTGATGGCATCCATCTTGGCCTTGACATGCTTGACCTTGGCCCACTTGTTGTGACCTGACATGCAATCCTCCTCGAAGGGATCAGTCCAAATTGGTGCAGGGAGTATACCACGCCCTCCCCCACGGTCCGCAACTAAAAAGCCAGGAAAAATGCGGGTTATCCGGCGATCCAACGCCCATCCCCCGGAGCGCGGCAGGAGGGGGAACCCGCACCCCCCGCTTCAGGCCCCGCCCGCCTCGGTGGGATCCTGCGCCCAGACATTGGTGAACCCCAGCTCCTCGACGATCTCGATCGCCTCGAGGTATTCGTCGTCGGTCAGCCGCCGGTCGAACCCCGGCGTCTGCGGGGCCCGCCAGGCGGGGAAATACTGGCACATCAGGCTGACCTGCACTTCCGTCCCCAGCGCCGACCTCAGCCACTCGAACGAGGCCCGCGTCCCCTGCCGGCCGCCCGGCAGGACCAGGTGCCGCACGATCAGACCCCGGGCGGCAATCCCTGCCGCGTCGAACTGCAGAGGCCCCACCTGCCGGTACATCTCGACAATCGCCGCCCGGTCGTGCGCCACGTAGTCAGCCGCCCCTGAAATGTCCGCCGCCGGTCCATCGTCGGCATACTTCAGGTCGGGCAGGTAGATGTCGACCAGGCCGTCGAGCAGGGCCAGCACCTCCAGGCTCTCGTAGCCGGACGTGTTGTAGACGAGGGGAAGGTCGAGCCCGGCCGCTTTCGCCTCGAGGAAGGCTTCGAGCAGGAAGGGCGCCTGCGGCGTCGGCGTCACCAGGTTGATGTTGTGGACCCCGCGCCGGGCCAGCTGGAGCATGCGGCCGGCCAGGTCGGCAACCGCCATCTCCTGCCCGGTGCCCAATTGGGAAAAAGGGAAGTTCTGGCAGAACAGGCACCGCAGGGTGCAGTGCGAAGCGAAGATGGTGCCCGACCCGCGGGTGCCCGAGATCGGGGGCTCCTC
>CAZKPI010000823.1:0-2379 GCA_964554555.1 uncultured bacterium | reverse complement strand
CCCCGGCGGGGGCCTCCCCACCCGCGGTTCGCGGCCCGCCCGGGAGCCGCGGCGCGGCACCGGGCCGGCCCGGGATGGGCGGGAAAGAGAGGCGGCGGCTCATTTCTTCTCCGACACGAACGACTTGAGGGTCACCACGTCGCGGCTCAGCCAGGTGTCGACCCGCGTCTGCCGGGCCGGGGCCACGTCCACGGTGATCTGGAAGCCCTTCATCCCGTCGGCGTCGGCGGGGGCGACGGTGATCAGCCGCTTGAGGTCACAGGCCTCAGACGGATACAGCCCCTCCTCGGCGTCGGCGATGTTGTACCAGGCTCCGTGCGGGCAGGCCTGCAGAAGGGGGGAGCCGCTGAGGTCGGCCTTTCCCTGCCGGTACAGGTCGAGCCAGGCATACCCCATGCCGCGGAAGATCTCCAGCGGCTCGCGGGCCACCGACATGGCGATGCCCTCGTAGTAGGCGTCCATTGAGCTGAGGTGGGAATGCCGGTTCATCCACAGCAGGCTGAGCAGGACCACCGCCAGCAAAAAGCAGGCGATCAGCACCTCGATCAGCGAAAACCCGCGCCGGCGCTTCATTGGATGCCGTCCACCAGGCGCTGGAAGGTGATCGACTGGCCGAGGTTGACCACGTAGAGGTCCTGACTGCGCGACTTCAGCACCGGGTCGTAGGTGAAGGTGTGGGTGCCCGCCGCCCAGCTGTCGAGGCTGAGATACTCGGCCACCACCGCCCCCTTCACCTTGACCGGCTTGTTGAACCCGATCCGGCCGCCGCCGCCGCCCATGGCCACCAGCGAGGCCTGCACCTCCTCGGCGTTGACCACGATGTTGCCCTTGCGGGTGAAGAAGACGCAGAAATCCTCGTCGGTCTCCTTGACGATGTTGGCGTTGATCGTGATACTGCCCTTGGCCGAGAAGATGCCGCCCTGGCCCTTGACCTTCAGGGTCTGCCCCGCCTGGCCGATGGTCACCGAATCCTGCACGTCGGCATAGCCGTTGAGGTTGATGGTGCCCTTGCCGGGGTCGATGATGCCCACCGCCTCGAGCTCGTCGGAGGTCTCCATGCGCTTGCCGCGCAGGTTGACGTGGAAGAAGGGCTGAACCCCGGTGTCGCCCGAGGTCTCGAGCGGCACCGCCGCCCCCGACACGTTGCGGAAGGAAAAGGTCTTGAAGCCCGGCGCCGGATCGCCCGACAACCCCGTTTTGTACGGATAGGAGGCGATGAACCGCGAGAAGAGATCGGTGCTGTATTTCTGCGACAGCTCGCGCAGGCCGTTCACCAGCGCGGTGCCGTCATCGCCGTCGGCCGCCTCGGTGCAGTAGGTGGCGGTGTCTTTTTTCAGCTTCTCGATGGTGGCGGCGTCGATCTCCCCGCCTTCCTTGCCCTCCATCCGGAAATCGACCCGCTTCAGAAAGCGCGACCGGATGTCGCCTTCGAGGATCTGGTCGGGCGGGCTGGAGGAAAAGGCGGCCAGGCTGTCGCCGATGATCTCGATGCCCCGCTGGGTGTTGGCCTTCGCCCCCGTCTCCTTCGAGGCGACCAGCTCGATGACCCGCTTCTCCTCCTCGAGATCGGTGCTTCCCGAGTAGCTGTCCCGCACCAGGGGCAGATGGCGGAAGGTGAAGATGCCGTAGAGCGCCGCCCGCAGTTTTTCCATGATCTGGTTCTCGACGGTCTCCCGCGAGGGGGGCGTCTCGCCCTCGGGAGTGTTGGCGGTCAGATCGCCCAGCGCCTGGTCGACCGCCTTTTTGATCTCCTCCTTGAGCTTGGGGAACAACACCAGGCAGTCGTCGAAGGTGACCTGCAGGGTTTCCTTGGCGGGCTTGGGAACCAGGCCCGACCCGTCGGCGGGGGCGAACTTCTCGTGCACGTTCAAAAAGACCGGTTTGTCGGTGCCGGTGCCGCCGATCAGCACCTTTCCCTGGGTGTCGGCCGCCCCGGTCTGCGCGATGACCAGCCGCTTGGCATCGTTGTTGAGGTTCTTGCCGAAGGGCGAGGCGTTGAACTCCTCGAACCCCTTGCGGACCAGAAGAGCGTAGTCGAGGGGGAAGTTCTGGGCGTAGACATTGCGCTCGACCCCGTTGTCGCGCCTCGTGCGCACCGAGACCACCTTGTAATCGTGACACCGCACCAGCTCGGCGTAGGGCGGGCGCCCGTTCGACCTGGCCGAAGACTGGATCCAGAGGCGCACCGACAGCCGGATCGAACCGACCCCCTCGGATCCGTAATACTTGTTGCCGCGGCTGTCGACCGCCCGGAAGTCGCTCTGGATGATGGTGGCATCGGCTTCCAGCACCGGGTCCTGGTTGGAACGGGCCAGTTCCTGGATCTTTTTGGCGGCGTACGGGGTCTGGAGGGCATACGCCTGCGAGTCCCTGCGGATC
>CAZKPI010000822.1:262-2386 GCA_964554555.1 uncultured bacterium | reverse complement strand
TCCCCCCCGGTCCGGGCCTCGGGGCGGGCCGCCACCACGTAGGGAATGATGTAGCCGGCCTTCTCGACCAGCACCTCGTCCCCCAGCCGGATGTCCTTCTCCCGGATCTGGTCGAGATTGTGCAGGGAAGCCCGCGCCACCGTGGTGCCGCCCAGCTCCACCGGTTCGAGCACCGCAACCGGCGTGATCTGCGACCGCCCCACCTGCCAGACCACCTCGCACAGCCGCGTCACCGCCTGCGGCTGGGCGAACTTGAAGGCCATCGCCCAGCGCGGCGCCTTGGCGGTCGCTCCCAGCTCCTGCTGTACCGCCAGGTCATCGACCTTCAGGACGATGCCGTCGATGTCGAAATCGAGCGACTCGCGCCGTCCCTCAACCTCGGCCACGAACTCCCGGATCTCCTCAAGGGAGCGGCAGACCCGGACGATCGGGTTGATGACGAACCCCTGCTCCTTCAGAAAGGCGAGCACCTCGGAATGGCGCGCAAAACCCAGTTCGCGGGCCTGGGCAATGCCGTAGACCATGACCTGCAGACCACGCCCCGCCGCCACCTGCGGGTCGAGGCTCTTGAGCGTCCCCGCCGTCAGGTTGCGGCAGTTCTTGAAGGGCTCCTCCCCCGCCTCCCGACGGGCCGCATTGATCCGCTCCAGCTGTGAGCGCGGCACGATGACCTCGCCGCGCAGGTCCATGTCGTACGGGCTGGCGATGGCCAGGGGCAGGGTGCGGATCGTGCGCAGGTTGCCGGTGATCAGGTCGCCCGTCTCCCCGTCCCCCCGGGTGGCCCCTTCGACAAACAACCCGTCAGCGTAATGCAGGGAGGCCGACACCCCGTCGATCTTCAGCTCGGCCACGATCGGGAAGACATGCGGCGAGATCTTTTCCATGCGCTGTACCCAGTCCTGCAGGTCGCCCGGCGAGTACGAGTTGTCGAGGCTCATCATCGGCACCCGGTGCCGCACCGTGGCGAACGAGGTGGCCGCCCCGCCCACCCGCTGGGTGGGGGAATCGGGAGTGACCAGCTCGGGGTGGGCGGCCTCGAGCCGCCGCAGTTCATCCATCAGGGCGTCGAACTCGCGGTCGCTGATCTCGGGCGCCGCGTCAACGAAGTACAGCCGCTCATGACGCCGGATGATCCGGCGCAGGTCGGCGATGCGAGACCGGGCCTCGGTCATCGTTTGGCGTTCCCCTTCAACGGTCGAGCAGGCCCGGATTCAGCGCCTGCAGTCCGGCCGAGGTCCCGACCCAGACCGTCTCACCGGCCGCGGCCAGGGCCCGCACCTCACTGGCCAGCAGACCATCACCCGTGCCAATGGCCCGGGTCCCGCCCCCGCGCACCCGGGCCAGGCCCTCGTTGGTACCCACCCACAGGGTGTCGCCAAGGGGGGCCAGGGCGTTGACCCGCTCGCCCGGCAGGCCCCGGGAGCGGTTCCAGACCTCCCAGGCCGGCCGTTCTCCGGCGAACAGACGGTCGAGCGGGGTGTCGAGCCGGCAGAGCCCAAGCGGGGTGCCGGCGTAGATCCGATCCTGCCAGACGGTCAGGGCCAGAATCCAGTTGTGGGCCAGGTTGGAGGCGAACATGTCGAGGGTCGTCCAGGCCGCCGGGTTGGCGGCGAACGAGCTGGTGTCCCAGATGCTCAGCCCGTCGTCGTTGCCGCACAGGATCCACCGGCCCATCTTGCGCAGGGCCCCCACCCACAGGTCAGCCAGGCCCCCGTTGGAGACCGTCTTGTCAACCGCTTCGAACCGGCCGTTGGGGGCCAGGAACGAGAACCCTTTCTGGGTGCCCGCCCACAGCACCATGCCGTCCCATTCGAGCGACCAGACCATGTCGTGCGCCAGCCCGTCCGGCCGGCCGAACCGCTGGAAGGTCCGGCCGTCCTCGGTGCGCAAAAGGCCTTCAAAGGTGCCGATCCACAGGGCCCGCCCGTCATGGGCCAGAGCCGTGGCGTTGGCGGCGGGGAAGGTGCCGGCCTCGCGGCTGAGGAAGGTGATCTGGTCCGTGCGCAGTTCGGCCAGCCCGCGATCGGTGGCCGCCCAGACCCGCCCGTCGGGGGCGGGCAGGATCGCATTGACCGGGGGCATCTGCACGGTCAGGACCCAGTAGGCAGGGATCACCCGCGGCAC
>CAZKPI010000822.1:0-252 GCA_964554555.1 uncultured bacterium | reverse complement strand
TACGGTGGCCAGGCCGGCCAGCTGGGCGGGGGTCACCACCGGGGGCTTGCCGGTGGGCAGGATGGTCAGGCCGGGGGCGGCCGGGGCCCCCACCTGGGGGATCGGGGAGCCGGCGGGGGCCGGCGCCGGGGTGACCACGGGAAGCCCCGGCACCGCGACGGTCTGCTGGCCGGGCCCCACCTGGGGGATGATGGTGGGGGCCGGGCCCGCCGCCGGACCAACAGCAGGCACGGCAGGCGACACCGCCGGCAG
>CAZKPI010000821.1:236-2389 GCA_964554555.1 uncultured bacterium | reverse complement strand
TATGGTGTCCGGGGAGCTGGCCCTGACCGATCAGCAGTGGTATTTTGCGCTGATTCTGGGCGCTTCGGTAATGACCGCGCTGATGAAGGTCTGGGTGCCGATCGTTGGTGACGCCTTCGAGCTGGCCGGCCGGGAGCTGAAACTGCCGGAGTGGTTCGAAGCCGAGGGGTTCGGTCCCTGGCTGAAATCGCTGGGGTACGGGGCGGGGGCATTCGCCGCGGCGATCCTGGCCGCGATGGCGACCGGCATCGTGCCGGCCAGCCCCGCGGAATGGTTGCCCCTGTCGGCGGTTCAGGAGTTTTTGAAGTTTTTCATGATCGCGGTCACCATTATCGTGGTGGCGGTGCCTGAGGGCCTGGCCATGAGCGTCACGCTGAGCCTGGCCTACAGCATGCGAAAGATGACCGCGGCCAACAACCTGGTGCGGCGGATGCACGCGTGCGAGACGATCGGCGCGGCGACGGTCATCTGCTCGGACAAGACCGGCACGCTCACCCAGAACAAGATGCAGGTGCAGGCGGCCTTCTTTCCCTCGCTCGGAAAGGGTCTGCTGGCGGGGCGCCTGCACACCGACGGCCAGCAGTTGCTGGCCGAGTCGATCGCGGTCAACAGCACCGCCAACCTGTCGCGGCAGACGGGGAAGCCGGTGGCCGCGCTGGGCAATCCGACCGAGGGTGCCCTGCTCCTGTGGCTGGACAGTCAGGGCCACGACTACCTGCCTCTGCGCACGGGGTTCACGATCGAACGGCAGTGGACCTTCTCGACCGAGCGCAAGTTCATGGCCACCCTGGGCCGGTCTGGCTTCGGCGGCCGCCGGGTGCTGTATGTCAAGGGGGCCCCCGAGCAACTGCTGGCGCGTTCGACCATGGTGCAGACCACGGAAGGGCCGCGGCCCATCACCGACGAACGGGTGGTGATCGGCAAGGAACTCCGCGAGGCGCAGGCCCGGGGCATGCGCACCCTGGGTTTCGCCTGGCGCGACAACCCGGCGGTTCCGGCCGACGCCGATGCCCAAGCCATCGGCACCGACCTGGTCTGGCTGGGGTTCGTCGCCATCGCCGACCCCCTGCGGCCCGAGGTGCCCGACGCCATCAAGGCCTGCCGGGAGGCCGGGGTCCAGGTCAAGATCATCACCGGCGACAACTCCGACACGGCTCTCGAGATCGCCCGGCAGATCGGCCTGGTTGAGCCGGGCGACCCCGCCGGGTCGCACCTGACCGGTCAGGATTTCCAGGAACTCACCCCCGATCTGGCCCGCGAGGCGGCCCAGCGGGTGAAGGTCCTGTCGCGCGCCCGGCCCGCCGACAAGATGCGGATGGTCAAACTTCTGCAGGAGGCGGGCAATGTGGTGGCGGTGACCGGCGACGGCACGAACGACGCGCCCGCCCTCAATCACGCCAATGTGGGCCTGGCCATGGGCCAGACCGGCACCTCGGTGGCCAAGGAGGCCAGTGACATCATCCTGCTCGACGACAGCTTCCCCAGCGTGGTCAACGGGATCATGTGGGGCCGGTCGCTCTACGAGAACATCCAGCGGTTCGTGCTGTTCCAGCTCACCATCAACGTGGTGGCCCTCGGCATCGCGCTGGCCGGGCCGTTCATCGGGGTCAAACTGCCGTTGACGGTCATCCAGATGCTGTGGGTCAACCTGATCATGGACACCTTCGCCGCCCTGGCGCTGGCCACCGAGCCGCCGCACTGGAAGGTCATGACCCGCCCGCCGCGCCGCCCCGAGGAGTTCATCGTCACCCCGCCCATGGCCCGCCGTATCTTTGGGGTCGGGGGCCTGTTCTTCCTGTTCCTGGCCTGGTATCTCCATAAGGTGCAGGCCGATGGCATCACCGTGCGCGAGCTGTCGATCTTCTTCAGTGTGTTCGTCATGCTCCAGTTCTGGAATCTGTTCAACGCCCGCTGTCTCGGCCTCAACACCTCGGCCTTCAAGGGCCTGTGGCGCAACCGGGGTTTCCTGCTGATCGCCCCGACGATCTTCATTGTGCAGATCCTGATCGTGCAGTACGGGCAGGAGATGTTCCGCACCACCCCCCTGTCGTTTGAGGATTGGGCGGCAATCATCGGCGGCACCTCGCTCGTGCTGTGGGCGGGGGAACTGGTGCGCTGGCTGGGCCGGAAAGCCGAGAAACGGGCCGCGGCCC
>CAZKPI010000821.1:0-226 GCA_964554555.1 uncultured bacterium | reverse complement strand
AGGGAGTCGGGGGGAAGGGCCGGCGGCCGGTGCCGCCTTCAGCGGGCGGGCTGGCCGCCAGAATCAGGGCAACCTGGCAGAAGCGGTCATGACGCGGCGGGTTGGCCGTCCGGACCGCTCCAGGGGCCCGGCAGGTCATCCGGCCGCCAGGCCGGGGCTGGTCCCGGGGGGAACCGGCCCCGCACCAGGTCTGGTGCCGGCCGGCCACCTGCCAGGGAAGGAGGGG
>CAZKPI010000820.1:0-2404 GCA_964554555.1 uncultured bacterium | reverse complement strand
CCCGCCGGGCCGCGCGAGACGGCGGCTCCCGGCCCGCCGGCCGGGGCGGCCGGCGACGGCCAGTGGCCGATCCTGCAGAGGGGCGTGGTGGTGGCCCTGCGCAAGGTCTCGGTCGATGCCACCCGGTCCACCCAGGTCCGCAGTCTCCTGCCCGACGGGGCGCGGGTGCAGGCCGGGCAGGTGGTCTGCCAGCTGGTGATGGCGGACCGCGAGGACGAGCTGGCGAAGAAGCGGGCCGAGCGCGAGAGCAAGGAGATCCAGTGGCGGCGGGTCCGCGACGGGCAGGGATACGAGCGCGAGGCGGCCGCGGTGAAACGCGAGCTGGCCGAGGTCGAGCTGGCCAGGACCGCGGAGGAGCTGGGGAAGGCCGCCGACCAGCGGGAGTACCAGCAGATCCTCGAAGAGGAAACCGCGCAACGGGTGCGCCGGCAGGAGATCGGCCTGGTGCGCCGCAAGCTGGACGCCCTGCGCGACCTGGAGCGGCGGGGGTTCGGCTCCCCGCAGGAGCGGCTGGCCGCCGAGGAACTGCTGGGCCGGCTGACGCTGGAGGCCTCGCAGGCGGCGCGGCTGGTTCCCTGGCTGAAGCAGACCCCCGACCGGCAGGCGGTCCTGACCGCCACCCTGGCCTGGGAAGGGGCCTCCCTGGCCCTCGACCTGGCGCGCCTGGTCGAGGACGCCCAGGCGGGCATCCAGGAGGTGAAGCTGGCCGCGGCCCGGGCCGAACTGGACGATGCGGCCAGCGCGGTGGCCCGCCTGGAGGCCGAGATCGCCTCCGGCACGCTGGTGGCCAGCATCGCAGGCATGGTGGTGCGCGAGAACACCTGGGTGGGGTCGGGCTGGGAAAAGGTCTCGGAAGGCGACCGGGTGTTCACCGGCCGGCCGATCCTCAACATCCTCGACCTGGACACCCTCGGCGTGGAGTTCCCGCTCGAACAGCGGTTCGCCGGGCTCGTCGCCAGCGGCTGTCCGGTCACCTTCCGCCCCGATGCCTTTCCCGGGCGGCTGTGGACCGGGGTGATCGCCGCCATGCCAGCCGTGGTCCTGGAGACCCAGTTTCGCGACCCCGAAGGGGAACGGGCCCTGACGGTGCAGGTCGCCTTCCGGGAGGCCTCCCCGACCCTGCCCCTGGGGTTCACCGGCACGGTCGAGATCTTCCCGCCCGGCACCGACCTGGCGGCGGCGACCGTCCCCCGCCCGGGCTCCCGCCGGACCACCCTGGCCGCCGCCCCCCGGCGCCGTGACCTGACCCTGCCGGGCGAGGTCAAGGCCCGTCAGCGCGGCCTCGTCGCCGCCCCCTTCGCCGCCCGGCTGTCCTTCCTGCAGGAGGACGGGGTCAGCGTGAAGAAGGGCGACGTGGTGGCCCGGCTCGACACCGCCGAGATCGAGAAGGGCCTGGGGGAACAGCGGATCCAGGTGCAGAACAAGACCGAACAGCTTGACCTTCAGCGGCAGAAGAACCGGGTCGAGGCGTCGCGCTGGGAGGGCCTGGTGGCCACGCGGCGCCGCGCCCTGCGCGTGGCCGAGCTCGAGCACGAGATCCTGCTGACCCGGCGCGATGAGGCGGCGATCCTGAACCTGCAGAAAAACCGCGACCTGATCACCGCCCGCCGGACCCTGAACGAGGAGGAGACGAAGCACGTCGCCGAACTGCGGGCCCGCGGCCTGAAATCGGGGCTGGAGCTCGACGAGAGCCGCCTGGCCGGGGCCCGCCTGGAGCGGGAACACGAGATCAACGCCCACCAGCTCACCCTCGCGGTGGCGGGCCCGACCCGGCGCCAGGTCCGGCTGTCGGAGCTGGCCCGGCGCCGGGCGGCCCTGGAGCTCCGGCAGGCGGAGGGCGAGGCGGCCCAGGCCTCCTTCACCGCCCGCCTGGACGAGGAGGCGCTGGCCGCCGAGATCCGCAAGCTGACCCTGGAGGTCGCCGAGAAGGAACAGCGGCTCCGGGAGTCGGCCATTCCCGCCCCTCAGGACGGGGTGGTGATCCTGCCCGAGGTCTGGAAGGAAGGGGAGATGGGGAAGATGAAGCTGGGCGACCAGGTCAGCCGCCAGATCCCGTTCATGCACATCGCCGACCTCGACCAGCTCGAGATCAACGTGGAGGTGCCCGAGACGGAAGTCGGGTTCCTGGCCGCCGGCCGGCCGGTCCGCATCACCGCCAAGTCGGCGCCGGGCCGGGTCTTCCCCGGCTGGATCGCCGACGTCGGCACCGTCGCCGAAAACGACCTGCTGGAGCGGCAGAACGCGCTGGTCGACGTCTTCCTCGCCCTGACCAACCCGGCCTCCGGGGTCACCAGGGTCGACGAGGCCTTCCGCCCCGGCGCCTCCTGCGAAATCACCATGCCCCTGTATGACCTTCCCGCCGCGGTGGCCGTCCCCTTCGCCGCCGTCTGGCCGACCCCCGAGG
>CAZKPI010000819.1:0-2408 GCA_964554555.1 uncultured bacterium | reverse complement strand
GTTCCCCTCCCCCCCGACGGCCGGCCGGTCCGGTTCGCCCGCCGTCTGTCCGAACGGGAAGCGGCATAGCGGAATACTGGAAGTGGCTTCGCCGATGTTTTCCGTTGACTTGCCCCCCCCCACCCAGTATAAATAGATCCACGATATGGATCCCTACAGCCAGAAACTGATCGAGTCCTTCCAGCGCGCCAACAAGGAGCGAAAGCTCGAACTGCTCCTCGAGATCAGCCGGGTCCGCGACGAGGCCGTCCTCCAGTTCCTCATCAACGCCCTCGGCGACGAGCACTGGATCGTCCGCAAGACCGCCTCCGACTGCATCCTGGGCTTCCAGGAGGCGGCCCTGCCCTGGTTGTCGGCCGCCCTCAACTCCTACAACGAGGATATCCAGCACTGGGCCCTGCAGGTGCTGACCCGCCTGGGCAGTAAAGGAGCCCCGTCCGTCCTGCGCGCCCTCAAGAGCCCCAACCACGATGTGCGCTACTTTGCCGCCATGGCCCTGGGCGAGCTCCGCGAGCCGGCCGGCATCCCCGCCCTGATCAAGTGCCTGGGCGACGAGAAATGGGCGGTGCGGAAAGCCGCTTCCGAAGCCCTGGTCAAATACGGCGAAGAGGTCATCCCCAGCGTCGAGCAGGTGGTGACCCGCTCGACCGACGAAGACGCCCGGTTCTGGGCGATCAAGAGCCTGGGCAAGCTGGGCCCCAAGGCCCAGAAGATCCTGCTGGAGGCTCTGCGCACGGGCGACAAGCACCTGCGCTACGTCATCGCCGCCGCCCTCGGCGAGTCGGGTGACCGGCGCGTCATCAAGGTGCTGATCGACAGCCTGGCCGACCCCGACTGGACGATCCGCAAGAGTGCCATGACCGCCCTCGCCGAGATCGGCGAGAACGCCTTCGACCTGATGATCGAGTCCCTGAAAGACACCAACGAGGACATCCGCGACGGCTGTCTGAGCGCCCTCATCCGATGCGGCGACAAGGCGATGGCCCGCCTGTTCGAATACGTCGAGTCGGTCGATGACAACCAGCGGTACGTCATCCGCAAGGGCCTGACCAAGATCGGGGTCCGCGTCGTTGAGCCGCTGATCAGGCTGTTCAAGACCGGCAAGGCGCCCATCCTGAGCTTCGCCGCCGCCACCCTGGGCGAGATCGGCAGTCCGAAGGCCGTGCCGGTGCTGATCGAGGGCCTGTCGAATCCCGACTGGAACGTGCGCCGCAGTTGCGCCTACGCCCTGGGCGAGATCGGCGAGAAGGGGGTCGACCGCATCGCCGAGGCCCTCAGCAGTCCCAACGACGACGTCCGCTACTGGGTCACCCGGATCCTCGAATCGATCGGCGAGGCAGGCATGCCTTTCCTGGTCAAGGCCCTGCAGGACAAAAACAAGAACATCCGGTTCTTCGCCGCCAAGGCCCTCGGGCATTCCAGCAGTCCCGAGGTCATGCGCGACCTGGTCAAGGCCCTCTGCGACACCTCCTGGAGCGTGCGCAAGGCGGCCTTCGGCAGTATCTGCCGGCTCGAGCAGTTGAGCATCGAGCAGGTTCTGCGCAACCTGGCCAACGACAACGAGGACATCCGGTTCTGGATGAGTCAGGTCATCGAACAGACCGGCGCCAACCACCTCGAGGAGATCCACGAGTGCCTCCGCACCGGCGACCCCGAACTGCGGCTGTGCGCCTGCCAGGCCCTCGGCCTGATCGGCAGGCCCGAGTCGATCGACATCCTGATCGTCGGCCTCCGCGACGACAACGAGTGGGTGCGCACCTACGCCGCCATCTCGCTGGGCCGCATCGGCGACCCGCGGGCCGTCATCCCCCTGATCCGCGGCCTTTCCGACCGCAACTCCGAGGTCCACCGCAACATCGTCAAGGCCTTCCAGAAACTCGGGGCGCGGGTCTTCGAGACCCTCGCGGAATGCGTCGAGAGCGACGACCGCACCCTGCGCCGCAACTCCGCCATCGCCCTGGGCGAACTGCGCGAGGAGCGCGGCATCGATCTGCTGGTCATCCTCCTGGAAGACCCCGACGAGAAGGTCAGGCAGGCCGCGGCCGAGGCCCTCGGCAAGTTCCCCGGCCTGAAGGCGCACGCCGTGCTGGTGCAGGCCCTGCGCGACCAGGCCTTCCAGGTGCGGGCGGCCGCCCTCGGCGCCCTGGGCGAGCACGCCCGGCCCGAGGCCATCCAGGTCCTGATCGACCACCTGGGCAAGACCAAGGAGGAGCGCGAATCGCGGATCACCCGGCGTCACCTCGCGGTGATGGCCCAGAAGGCCCCCCTGGCCTTCGTCGATTTGTTCAAGCACGAGTCGGCCGCCATCCGGTCGATCGCCGCCGAAGCCCTGTGCGGGGCCGGCCTGCCGGTGATCCCGATCATCACCGAAGCGATGGCCGGGAAGGACGAGACGACCGTCTTCTGGT
>CAZKPI010000818.1:0-2411 GCA_964554555.1 uncultured bacterium | reverse complement strand
CGGCACCGCTTCGAGGTTGACGATCGCCCGGTCGGCCGAGGCAAGAAAGGGAGCGAGCGCGGCCAGCGGATCGAGACCGTGCCGGTCGATGGCCTTCCCCACGCGGCGGCCGAGCATCACATCGCCGCCGAAAACCAGCCGGACCGCATCGGCGGGCTGAGGCCACCGCACAAGCCGCCATTCTGTTCGATGTTGTACAAGCTCACCCAGCAGGATCAGCCGGGGCGGGCCTTCCAGCTGGTGGACCGCCAGATCGCCGGCATCGAGGAGGCCGACCGGCGGGCGGTCCTCCCAGACCGCGGCCATGTGCCGGCCGAGGTGCAGGAACAGGCCGGCTTCAAGATCGGCCGGGGCCAGCCGGAGCGGCCGACCGTCCGCATCCAGGAAGAGAGCCGGAGAAACCGGGGAAGCCGACGAACCGCGGACCGGGCCTGTAGGCCGGCCGTTCGCCGAGGAGATGGAAGCGCCCCCTGGCGGGGAAGCCGCCCGCCGGCCAGGGGGTCGGGCCCCATCCGGGCGCGCCCGTCCCTGCCGAAGGCGGGCGGGCGGGGCCGGGCCAACAACCGCCAGACATTCGAGAGTGCGGGCGAAGCGCGCCGGGTCCGTCCAGGCCACCCGCCAGCCCACGCGGCGCAAGCCGTCGATCAGGAAGGTGGCGCAATCGGCACCGCTGGCCAGGTCGGGGCCGGAGCGGCCGCCGCGGCGGAGCCGGGCGGCCCCGAACACGTAGGGCCGGCCGAACACCTCGCTCAGGGCCGCCCGGAAGCCGGTGGAACCCGCGGCCCGCACCGCCAGGCAGATCTCGTCGGAGCGCCAGCGTTCGCCGTCCCGATCGACCTCGGCCCACAGGAACACGGAGCCGCAATGCAGGTCCGGATCGAGGAAGGGGGCAAGCTCGCGCCGGCCAGGCGCGCGGGCGGTGGTCACCAGCCGCGCCTGGCGCCTGACCCAACGCGGAGCCTGCTCGGCGAACCCGAACCCGTCGCCGAACACGTTGAACGCCACGGCGGCCGGCACCTGGGCATACCAGCGCACCGTTCCGCCGGCGGGGTTGGCCAGCCGAACGCGAAACTCCTCGTCGGAGCGCACCCGCACCGGCCCGTCCGGATCAGCCAGCCGACGGCGCCAGGGACCGGCCGCTTCCCGGGTGTCCACCCGGATGGCGGGCCGGAAGGGGTGGGCGGCCCACCGGTCGAGGAGGGCTTCCCACCGATCCGCGTCGGCGGCGGGAACCGACAGGCGGTCGCGGCACTGCAGGAGCAGGGTCCGCAGTTCAGGACCGGCCGTGGTCAGGTCGAAGGAGGTCTTGGCAACGGCTTCGGGGCGACCGGCCCGCCGCCGTCGGGCCGCCCGCGCGGCGGCCAGGGTGGAACCCCCCGCCGAACCGGAGGGTAGGCCGGGCGCCGAAGCCGGAAAGGGCGGCGGCGGCCGCCCGTGGTTCCCTGGCCGGTCACGGCCGCGCCGAGACCGGTCGGGGCCGAAATCCGCGAAAGGGTCGAGGACGACCCGGGCGTTGGCGATGGAGGCCGCCGCCTCGACGGCGAGCCCGGTCAGCCGCTCGGCGCGGGCCCGGTCGGACTGCCAGGGCGCCGAGACGGCGAACGTGACCGCACGCAACCCGGGCAAGGCCAGCACCGTTTCCCAGGTCTGCCGGAAGGCCTCTGCCAGTTCGGGGTCGGGAACGCCGGCGAAGAAGTCGAGATCGACCGACGCCACGACCGGCCCGGAATCCGCCGCCAGCCAGGGATCCGAGGTCAGGGCCGCCAGGCCGGTCACCCGCCAGCGCGAACCCAGTTCCCCGCACCCGCGCGGTTCGGCCTCTTCGCAGGCATCGAGCCGGGCCCGGGCCTGACGGGCCAGACGGGCCTGCCGCCAGGATCCGGGCCGGCCGGCCGGCACCCAGACCACCCGCCCGACGAGATCGGGCATCAGCGGTTCGATCCAGTCGAAGCACTGGATGACCCCGCCCCGGCGCCAGTCTTCCAGCCCGCGGCCCCGCGCCGCCGGGCCCCGCCAGCCGCGCCGGACCCGCCGCAGGGCATCGGAACCAAAGATGGCGTTGGCGTCGTCGTGCGCATCGATCAGCACGAGCGTGCAGGGGGGGCCCGCGGGGCGGCCGGCGGCCAGGAAAAAAAAGGTTCCGGCATGGGATTCGCTGATGTAGACGGGGAGGAAGGCCCCGCCCCGGATCGGAGCGGCCGCCCACCCCCCGGGCCCCGCGACCGCCAGCCAGCCGACGGCCAGCAGGAAGGCCGCCGGCCACGCTCGCGTGTCCTGCCGGTTCATTCCCGCGCGAACACCACCCCTGGCAACGACTTCAGGGCGGGGGGGGCTCCGCTCCTGCGGGCCGCCCCGCCAGAGGCCGCCGGCCCCTGGACCCCGGTCGCCGGCCGGCCGAACGCACCGCGTCG
>CAZKPI010000817.1:0-2417 GCA_964554555.1 uncultured bacterium | reverse complement strand
GCGTTTCGTCGCCGAGCGCTTTGGCGTCCCCATCGAGGAAGCGAAGTGGCACGCCCCACGGGATTCGGTGACCCGATCGGGGCTGAAGATATGGCTGACCCGTTCCGCCGGAACCCTGGTGCTCTTTGCGGAGATGGCCCAACTCCCGGGGTGCTCGTCGAGAATGTGATAGGCGACCGGCTTTCCGTACCGGTCCATTTCGATACCACGCACGGCGGCGTTGCCGTTCTTCAGGTCTCCGTCGACCGCCTCGTCCAGCTGGTCGGACTCGATGGCCTGCAGCTGCAAGGGGTGGTTCTTGGTGGACGTTTTGAGCACCAGGACCTCGCCATCCTGCTTGAAATGTCGCGCAACCAACTTCTTGAGGTCATCCCAGTCCTGGCCGTTGACGCAACAGATGGGCGCCCAGGCGGAGAATCCATCCTCGATCGCCCGGCAGGCCTGTTTGTCCAGGGTCTTTCCGTCAGGCATCCGAACACGGGACTGTGGCCACAGGGCGGTTCCTACCGTGAATGCCACGTAGTTCCGCATCGCGTTGGAGATGAAGCCGTTGTTGCGGACCAGGTCGCGGGCCTTGTCGACCACCTTCCTCCAGTCGGTGCCGATCTCGAGATCGCCCGTTTTGGTGGTGGGGAGCCAGTTTCGATCCATCCCCCCGGATTTGCCCGCGTCGTACCCGCGGAGGACATTGTGGGCCTTGATGTAATCGGCCGCGGCTCTCGGGGAAAAGATCCCGATCAGGCTGGCGATGCCGCTGGTGATGGTCTGGTACAGGCTCATCTCGGGTTGATGACGATGTCACAGCTGAGGGGGCCGCCTCGCCGGGACAGCCTGGCCTCGATCTTGTCGATCTCCGAGGAAATCCAGTCGGCATTGGCGCGAGTGAGCATCCGGCCGTTGTAGTTGTAGGATTGCCCGGTGAGAACAGCATCATAGGCCGCCTGCAGCTTGATGAGCCGAGCTTGCAGGGTTGCCGTGGAAGTCGTGACGGACATTCGTTTCTCCCGGGTCTTCCGTTTTGGCGCAAGCAAAAAGGGCCTGTCGGAGTGTCGGCCCCGACAGGCCCTTGGGTTTGCTCGCTCGGATGGGGGATCAGCCCTTCCTACCCCTACTTTGACGTTTTTTTCGCGGATTGTCCATGGAATCTGGAGTTTTTCCAGATGGCCCGACCCGAGCTTTTTCGACGCTCTTGAAGGTGAGCCTGCAATCACGGCACCGGTGATACCTGACCGGGATGTTCGTCGAGTTTTGAACATCAGACAGTCCGCCGCAAAGAGGGCAACGGGCCAACTCACCGGCGACGAACGCCACGACGGTCTGTGATCTGATGACGAAAAACGCGGCAACCCTCGATGGAATCAGCATGTTGTCAGTCTCCGGTGTATGGGTTCCCATCCGGCCGGCCGGTGAATGGGTTGATGGTTACAGGCCCGATCTGGGGGTGGTGAATTTTAGCCGCTCCCGGTCTTTGGCTCGGCGTTGGCCAAGCCATGATGCGCCTCGGCAGGGCCATCACTCCGCCCCACAGCTCGGGATCGGCGATCGCCAGGCCCATGGCCTCGCAGTCCAGCATGTGGTTCGCCCGGCTCCCGATCTGCTCCCACTTCTCCGCTCCCCGCTTGTCGCAGGTCTTCTCCTCGGCGGTGACCTGAGCCACATACCAGGGCGGGACCTCCTCGAACGCCCACAGGGCCCCAGGGGCGTGCTTCCCAGCGTCCTCCGCCCGGCGCCAGAACTCATCCTTGACCTTGTCAGGGTCGAAGAGAAACAGCTGAATTCCGCCTGGGATCAGCTTCCCGGACGGGGCCCGGTCGAGTTTCGCCCCCGGCTGGATCTTCCCGACCAGCGCGTGGGACGACCCCTTCAGGGCGATCACCCGACACCCACGGCCGGTTCCGTTTCTCCGCAGCCAGAAGTAGACTTCCTCCGTCCGGTCGCCGCCGGTGTCGATGGCGGCCCGCCAGACCTTCATCGTGGTCTCGGTCCCGGCTACCGGCCACGCCGTGCCGAACAGAATGTGCTCAACATCCTCCCAGGATCCGAGCTGGTTGCAGTCCACCAGCCAGCTGGTCTTGTCGCTGGCCCAGGCCCGGACCACGTACCAGAATCCGGATGCCTGCACGTCGATCGCGCAGGTCAGGGCCACCGCTGCCTCTGGGACGGTTCCACGCTTGTGCCCGTCCGCAGCGCGGATCTCGGCGGCCCGTGCGTCCCCGCCCTTGACCACGTTCTTCCAGGGCTCGGCCAGCCAGCCGTTGACGAAGTCCTGCAGGGGCCCGTAGCTCTTCGTCCGCTCCGATTCGTCCTTCGAACGGAGGAACTGCTCGGCGATCGCGCCCCACGTCAGGAACGGCGAATACAGCGACGACAGCCGGTCGTACCCGACACGCTCGGGCGGGTGCGGGAGGTCCCGATCC